>JAHZLQ010000008.1 GCA_022599775.1 Gammaproteobacteria bacterium | reverse complement strand
CGCGCAGCGGGAACCCGGAATCCATGCGGCCTCACCGGATGTCGCGTGGATTCCGGCTCAAGCCTGCGGCTTGTCCGGAATGACGGAGCTGGGGTGAGGTTTGCATGGTGGGTGACGAACGGCGGGCCGCGACAGGAACGCTGTTGCCGACCTGACGCCGCTTGCTGAGCGGCTGTCCGACCGTTTCCGTCATTCCGGGGCCCGCGCAGCGGGAACCCGGAATCCATGCGGCCTCACCGGATGTCGCGTGGATTCCGGCTCAAGCCTGCAGCTTGTCCGGAATGACGGGATGGGAGTCAAACACGCCATGCCGTCACCGGGCGCTTGACGTGAGTGTTACCGGTAACTAACATTCCGAAATCGTTGTTACTGACCGGTCACCCCTACGGTCCGTGATGGCGGGTTGTCAGCGGTCATGGCGTGGCGCCCCCGAGCCACGCCCTTTTTGGAGTCAACCATGAATCACGTGCAAGCTCCGGCTCGCGCGGCGGGCCCGCTTTTGCCTCAAAAGGCGAATCGTCGTCAGGCTCGCGCAACGGCTACGGTCGATACCGGCCCCTGCAGTCGCCACTTCAAGTCGCGCCGTCGCGGTCTCACGGGTCTGAATCAGGATGAGGCGCGATGCCGAACCCTGGCCCGCTTGCAGGCCGCCTTTCCGGACCGCGCCATTCAAGCCGACGCGCTCAGCCTGATCCATGCCGGCCGTTTCGCCAATGCGCATGTGTTCCGCTATCGAGTGGCGGGACTGGACCTGATCATCAAGGACTTCTCACACTGTCCGTGGTGGGTGCGCATCAGCGCTGCGCGCCTGTTCGTGCGGCGTGAAATGCGCATGATCGTGCGCCTGCAGGGGCTCAGCGGAATCGCCTCGGCACCGGTGCGCCTCGGTCGCCTGGCGTTGGCCTACGCATTCATTCCGGGCGTCACACTGAGTGCAACGGCCAAGTCCGGCGACAAGCTGTCGCGCAGCTTCTTCGAGCGTCTGGAAGCCCTGGTCTTTCGCATGCATGAACGCGGCATCGTACATCTGGATTTGCGCAATCTCTCCAACATTCTGGTCGGTGCTGACGGTCGCCCATACCTGATCGACTTTCAGTCCGCGATCGATCTCCGAGGTCTGCCGAAAACCCTGCGCACGGTACTTGAGGCGGTGGATCTGTCCGGTATCTACAAGAGCTACCTGCGCTTGTGCATGGAGCCGCTGGAGGATTCCCGCCGTCAGTTCCTCGAACGCTTCAATCGCCTGCGCCGCGTCTGGGTATTCAAGGGCTATGTGCTGACGCGTTACTTCGAACGCTTGCGTGGACCGGCCGCCCGCTGACGTGCGCGATTACTGCGCAGGGACGTGGCTGGTCGTGACCTCGGCGATCAGCCGGCCGCTGTCGCCACGTACGGTGGTGCGCACCACGCTGAGTCGAGAGCCTTTCTTGACGTACTCGGCGGTCGCCGTGAAGTGCCCGGTCTTCTGGTTGCCGAGCAGGCTGGCGTTGAGATTGATCGCCAGCGGAAAGCCGGACTGACCGGCCTGAATTTCGCTGCCGCCGAAGCTCAGCACGGTGGCGCAGACGTCCGCGAACCACAGCGTGGCGCCAGCGTGCACGGTGCCGAAGGGATTGAGGATGCCGGCCTGGACCGGCATGTGGCCCACGACCTTGTCGGCGGACTGTTCGACGATCTCGAACTCGATGTTTCCCTTGACCTGCATGTCGGTGTTTCCTCACTGAGGCGGGGCAAAGCGGCTCAGGTGGCCGCGGACGGGATGGGGGATGACGCAGGGCGAACCACGCGTGCTTCGCGGATCGGCAGATTGAGCAGGGCCGCAAGCAGTGCCAGCGCCATGTCGGCGTACCACATCCAGCTGTAGTCGCCGAAGATCGACAGCGCCACGCCGCCAAGCCAGGCGCCGAGAAAGCCGCCGATCTGGTGCGAGAGCAAGGTCAGCCCGAACAGGGTGCCGAGGTGGCGCGGTCCGAACAGCTTGCCGACCAGGCCGGCCGTTGGCGGCACGGTCGCCAGCCAGGTGAAGCCCAAGGCGGCCGAGAACAGGTAGAAGGTCAGCGGCGTGGGCGGTGACAGCAGGTAGATGCCGATCAGCAGCGCGCGGCTGGCATAGATCACGGCCAGCAGATACTTCATGCGATAGCGTTCGCCGAGCTTGCCGATGCTCAGGCTGCCGGCGATGTTGAACAAGCCGATCAAGGCCAGTGACGTGGCCGATACGCTGGCCGGCAGCCCGCACATCGCAACTTCCACTGGCAGGTGGGTCACCAGAAACGCGATGTGCAGCCCGCAGGTGAAAAAGCCGAGATGCAGGCAGCCATAGCTGCGGTCGCCCAGCGCGATGCGCAATTGATGGCGCAGCCCGATGGACGGTGCCGCTTTGATCGCCGCGTTCGGATCGGTCGCCGGGTTGGCGGACGGCTCCGTACGCGAGCGTAAGGGCCAGGCCAGCGGCAGCGTCAGCAGCGCGGACAAGGCCAATCCCAGCATCGCCACGGTCCAGCCGGCGAAGCTGATCATCAGCTGCACCAGCGGCGCGAACAGGAACTGCCCGAACGAACCGCCAGCATTGATAAAACCGGCGGCAAAGGAGCGCTGTTGTTCCGGCAAGCGGGAAGCGGTCGCGCCGATCAGGATCGCGAAGCTGCCGGCTCCCGCACCGGCGGCCGACAGCACGCCCAACGAAATCGTCAGCCCCCAGGTGCCCGGCAATACCACCGCCAGCGCGAGTCCCATGGCCAGCAGCACGCCGCCGAGATTGAGCACTCGCACCGAACCGTAACGGTCCGCCAAGGCGCCGAATACCGGTTGCACGGCGCCCCAGACGAACTGGCCGATGGCCAGCGCGAAACTGATCGCGGCGATGCCGATGCCCGAGCTTTGGCTGATCGGACCCATGAACAGACCGGTGGTCTGGCGGGCGCCCATCGTGATCATCAGGATGCCGGCCGCCGACAGCAGCAGTGGCCATTGACGCCCGGTCTTTGCGTTCATGACGGGCCCCCGAACTGCGCGGCATAGCGTTCGTGCAATTCATCGAGGTCGTGATGCAGGCCGCGTGTCCGGTCCTCGCCGAACAGCGCCTGGATCTGCAGCTGTGCCCGTTGCCAATGGGGCCGTGCCAGGCGCAGGCGTGCGCGGCCTGCGGCGGTGATCGCCACCTGACGTTGGCGAGCGTCGAGACCCGGCGTCTGCACCAGCCAGCCGGATTCGATCAGGGGTTTCAGGTTGCGTGTCAGGGTGCTGCGGTCCATGCCCAGCGCCAGCGCCAGTTCTCCCAGAATTCGCGGCTCCGAGCGGCTGTGCCGCAGGATCGAATATTCGTTGAGGCTCAGGCCCACGCCGGCCAACGCCTGGTCATAGATCTTGGAAATCTCCCGCGCCGCACGCCGCAATCGAAAGCAGGTGCAGGCCAGCGGCTCAGGCCGCGAAACGCTGGATGACGGCATGGCGGACAGGTCCCCGACTCGTGATGATGGTTCGCTTGACGCGGCACTATACATGCATATGCAAGTAAATGATCGCTGCGATCAAGCTCGCCCACGGTTCGGGCTTGTCGTACCCTGAGATACCGGATTGGGTTGCGTTCGCAACAGGCGAGGCGGCCGATCGACGTTGCCAGGGAGTCAAGCATGAACAAGGGATATCGATCCACGCTCGCGGCGGTCCTTGCGATCTGCGCGCTGGCCGCCTGCTCGCGCGACGAGGCCATGGCCGCGCCCGCGCCGGCCGAGACTGCGCCGATGCCGGCCGGAGGCGCTGTCGCCGAAACCTTCGAGGTGACGCCGATTTCGCACGCCACGGCCGTCTTGCACTGGGCCGATAAGGTGATCTATCTCGACCCGGTGGGTGGAGCGGAGGCCTTCGCCGGTATGGACGCGCCGGATCTGGTGCTGGTCACCGATATTCACGGAGACCACCTCAGCGCGGATACGCTGATGGCGGTGGTCGGGGACGCGACCGTCATCGTTGCGCCGCAGGCCGTGATCGATCAACTGCCCGAGCCTCTCGCGCCGCGCACGACGATGCTCGCGAACGGGCAGAGCCTCACCGAGCACGGCTTTTCGATCGAGGCGATACCGATGTACAACCTGCCCGAAAGTGCGGATGCGTTTCATCCCAAAGGGCGCGGCAACGGTTACGTGATCGAGCGCGGAGGTCTGCGCATCTACGTGGCCGGCGATACCGAGGACGTGCCGGAAATGCGCGCGCTCAAGGACATCGACGTGGCGTTCATTCCCATGAACCTGCCGTACACCATGACCGTGGAAGACGCCGCGGACGGGGTATTGGCCTTCGCCCCGAAGCGGGTTTACCCATATCACTTCCGTGGAACGGAGGGGCTCAGCGATGTCGAAAAATTCAAATCCCTGGTGAACAGCGGCAATCCGGATATCGAGGTGGAGCTGTTCGACTGGTATTCCGGCACCTAGTGTGGTGTCCCGGAGGTCAGTGCGATCAGTCGCGAAGGGAGGGTGCTGCGAGACAAGGCGCGAGGATGAGGGCATAGCCATCGCTATAGTGACGACGAGCAACGCCGTGTCGCAGCCAGACCGAGCGAGAATTGATACTTGTCTCTGGGACAGCACATCAACGTGAATCACGCGCAGCGTGATGCCGGCCTACCCTCGCCCGCTTGCGGGAGAGGGGGCGTTCGCGACTGCGTGCCGCTTGCGCGGCATGGCCGTTAGCTTCGGGTGCCGTGCACGAAGATTTTGACGGCCAGATTCACGGTGCTCTCGATTTCGGCCTCGCTCGGCGTGTCGCCGATCACCGCGCGGTGGAAGATCGAGGTGATCGCCATGTCGTGGAACAGGGTCGCCGCTTGCTCGGGGTCGATGCGACGCACGGTGCCGGTCTGCTGGTGGTGGGCAATGAAGCCGGCGATGAAATGGCTGGACGCCGCCGGGCCATGGCGGAACCATGCCCGCGTGACCTCGGGGATGCGCGCGGCTTCGGACACGATCAGGCGCCAGTAGGCGAGATGCCTCGGACGGAGCAAAATCTCGAGTAGCTTGTTCGCGATCCGGCGCAGGCCGTTTTCGAGCCCCATGCGGCTCGTGCTCACGGCTTTGAGTTCGGCGACGAATTCGTCGCTGAGATCCTCGATGACGGTGACGAACAGGGCCTCCTTGTTGGCGAACTGGCTGTAGACCGTGGCCTTGGAGCCGCCGACACGCCTGACCACGTCGTCGATCGAGACGCCGTCGTAGCCGTATTCCAGGAACAGCGCGGTGGCGGCCTCGCGGATGCGACGGTTGCGGTCGCGGCTGCGGGCGGTGCGAAACTGCTGAGCGCCGGCGACTGTGGCGGTCGGGCGAACGATCGTTTTCGCGGCGTGGCGGCGATCTACTCGCTTGTTGGTCATAAGTCTGATGAGTCTCTGCTCGTGGCTCGGGTTCGCATTCCGCGATCACCCACGGATGGCCAAATGAAATCAATCTCGCCCGTGTCGGTCAGCTTGGTCCGCACGCCGATGATGCGACGTATTTGCAAGCCTTGTACCTGAATGTCCGAGCGCTGCCGAACTTTCGTACTTGTACTGAACGGTACAGTTTGGTTACAGTGTGCGAACGCGTTCGGTGGGGTCACCGGCCGGGCGCGAAATAACAAATCAGGTGTACCGAGCGGCAGCGTTCCTAAAGAACGCAAAGCGAGGGAGACGATGAAGCGAGCTGGGAGATGGGCGAGCGCGGCGGCGACGCTGCTCGCGAGCGCCGCAATGCTGGTGGGGGCGATCACGGTGCACGCCCAGGACGACGCGGACAGCGCCGCGCCATCGAATCCACACAAGTTGCCGGAAACCGACATGGGCGTGGGCGCGATGCGCCACTACCTGGATATCGAAGCCGGCGTGGATGCGACCGGCGCCGCCTCATTGGCACACGCCGCCGCCGCCAGGAACCCTCAGGCTCCGGACGCGATCCCGATCGGCAGTGCCACCTGCGTGGCCTGCCACAGTCAGGAGAACCTGCAGTTCTCGCACACGATTCATGCACGCGCGCTGCATTCCGGTGCCCTGGGTTCGAACGCGGACCGCACCTGCGAAAGCTGCCATGGTCCCGGTTCGCTGCATGCCGCCAGCCCGACCGTTGCGGGCAGCATCATCGCCTTCACGCACGGCAGTGCCACGCCCGTGGAAACCCAGACCGAAACCTGCCTCGGTTGCCATACCGGTGGCGCGCGTCAGCACTGGATCGGTTCGATACACGAGGCGCGGGGGCTGTCCTGCTCGGATTGCCACAACCCGATGGCGAAGATGTCGCCCGAGGGCTTGCTGACTAAGCAATCGATCAGCGAAACCTGCGCCGGCTGCCACCGTGACGTGCGTGCCAAGTTCAACCGGCGCTCGCACATGCCCTTGCCGGAAGGGCAGATCTCCTGCGTGGATTGCCACAACCCGCACGGCTCCATCACCGATCCGCTGCTCAAGACCGATACCGTCAACGGCACCTGCTACACCTGCCATGCGGAGAAGCGCGGCCCCTTGTTGTTCGAGCATCCTCCGGTCCGCGAAAACTGCCTGAATTGCCACGATCCGCATGGCTCCAACCAGCAGACCCTGCTGGTCGCCCCATTGCCGATGCTGTGCCAGCAGTGCCACACGATGACGCGCCATCCCAACGATCTGCAGACGCCGGCGGGCTTCGGTACCGGGTCCGCGCCGGATGAGCGCTTGATGGGACGCGCCTGCATCAGTTGCCACACCAATATCCACGGCTCGAACAATCCGTCCGGCGCGAAGTTCCACAAGTAGGCGGGGGAGGCAGACATGACAGTCAATCACGCTCTGATCGCACTGCTCGGGCTGGGTGTCGGTATCGCCTGCGCCCCGGCCTACGCCGATTCCAGCGACACCGCCCGTGTGGCCGATATCCAATACGGCAACGGGCTCGATCCCAGTGGTTTCGCCGCGCTGTCCGATCAAGCCGATCCCGTAGGCATGTCGTGGCTGCACGCCGGCAGTCTGCGTTCACCCAGCGGTATCCCCTACGGCTTTCCCGCGTTGCCGCCACCGGAACACGAACGGGGCGAATGGCGTTACAGCGGCCTGCTCAGCGCGGGTGTCATCAATCTTTCGGGTGACGACGATGCACAGCTGTTCCGGCAATACACCGACTGGAGCAATGGCCTGGTGCTGGGTTCGCTGTGGTTCGACGCCTATCGTCCGGACAGCGGCCACTACGCGGATCTGCGGGCAAGCCACCTCAGCGAGAACGATCAGTTCTACCGCTTTCGCGCCGGACGCTACGGGCGCTACAAGATCGAAGGTTTCTACCGCGACATGCCGCATGTGGTGTCGACCACCGCGTACCCGATCTGGAACGGCGTCGGTAGCGACAGCCTGACGCTGCCCGAAGGGCTCACGCCGGGCGCCAGCGACCCGGCCGCAATCGCGGCCGCCGTATCCGCGGCGCCGCGCAGCACGATTCGCGTCGACCGTACGCGCACCGGCCTGAGCGTCGAAGGCAATGTCGCGAAGCGCTGGATCGGCTACGCCGCCGTCAGCAACGAGGAGCGCGACGGCACGCGTTTGTGGGGCGGGTCGATGTTCTTCAACTACCCGTTTGCCGACAACGGCGGCATCGTCGAAACCGTGCGCCCGATCGACTTCACCACCACCGACCTCAGCGTCGGCGCCCGCTTCGTCGGCGATCTCTGGCAGTTCAACGCGGTCTACAGCGGTTCGTTCTTCCGCAATCACAAGGACAGCCTGGATTTCGAAAGCCCGTTCATCCTTTCGCCGGTGACCGGTACGCCGGCTGCGGGTGCGGTGGGCTACGGCCAGTTCTCGCTGGAGCCGGACAACGACGCGCACAACCTGCGCCTGGAACTGTCGCGCCGTCTTCCCTGGAACGGGCAGATGTCATTGACCGGTGCCGTGGGCACCATGCGTCAGGACGAGACCCTGCTGGCGCCGGTGACGTGCGAGGGCTCGATCGGCGTTTCAGGAACACCATTCGTGGCCGACTGCGCCGATTGGAACAGCAGCGCCTCGCTGTCGCAGACCACGGCCGACGCGCGCATCGACACCTTGCTGCTCGATGCCAAGTTCAGCTTCCGGCCCAGCGCAAAGTTCGGCTGGCGCGCTGAGTTGCGCCACTACGGCGAGGACAACAAAACCGACTACCTGGCCTACAACCCCTTGACCGGCGAATACGGTTACATCTCCGAAAACGGCTCACAGGGCAGCGTCGTGCCTGGGGAAATGGGCATCTTCGACCCCAACAATCCGCTGTATCAGTCCTACTTCGCTCACATCCGTTCCACGCCGTACGCCACCGACAAGACCAATTTCGATCTAGGCGGAGACTGGCGCGTGAACTGGCAGAACACGCTGAGCCTCTCGTTCGGATTCGAGCGTCGCGAGCCTGAATATCGCGAACGGTCGAGGGTCGACGAAAGCCGCGCGACCCTGGCCTGGGTCAGCCGTTCGATCGCGGATGGCTCCCTGCGCGTGAGCTACGAGTTCGCCGACCGTGGCGGAGACAGCTACGACTATTTTCCGTATGACGCGTTCTATTCCACCGGCATCGACGGCTTCGTGGAGGAAGAAGGCGCCAGCCCGTTCACCGTGTCGGCGATGCGCAAGTACGACCTCAGCGACCGGCGTCAGCACAAATTCCGTGGCATCTTCATCCACCCGGTCGGGCTGACCGGAACGGTCTCGACGATCCTGTACGGCCAGTACAACGACTACAGCGCACGCATCGGCCGTCAGGGCGACCGCAACATCGGATTGACGATGCAGTGGGACTACCAGCCGGCACCCTATTTCAGCATGGGCGTCTACGCCGGCGCCGAGGTCGGCGAGCTGAACATCACCAATGTCGCGGACAACGAAGGCATTGCCAGCTCAGATCCCAGCTTGGGCGGCGACAAATATCCCCTGGAGAATGTCTGGGACGAAACCAGCCAGACGCAGGATCTCAATTTTGGGCTCAACCTCGTGCGAGACTTCGGGCGTACCCGCGTCGACGCCGCCTACAGCTTCGTTTACACGCGTGGCGAGATCGCCTACGACTACGCTTCGCTGGGCGCCATCGCCTCCAACCAGCAAGCCTATCCGGGCGAATTCTCCGCCTATCCTGACACGCACTACCGCGTGCACAGCTTCGATCTGGGGCTTACACGCAATTTCTCACAGCGTTTCGCGGCGCGCCTGTTCGGACGTTACGAAGTCGGCGATTTCGACGATTGGCACTATCTCGGATTCGAAGACGCCAGGCTCTATGACCACCGCATCTACACCGACGAAGGCCCCAGCCGCCACTACGAAGCCAGCCTCGTCGGCGTGATGCTGCAGTTCAAGCTTTGAGGTGCGCACCATGAGACTGCCAGGGATTTGCGTCGCTGCATGGCTACTCTTCACCGCATCCGTGGTGCACGCGGGATCCGAAGCCGCGCCCGGAGCGCCCGTGGACTTGCGGGATTCGCCGGTGGTGCTGGCCGGCGACCCGAGGGCCGGGGCGGACAAGGCCGGCACCTGCCAGGCCTGTCACGGCGAAGCCGGCCACTCCGTGGTGCCGAGCTTTCCGGCGCTGGCGGGCTTGCCTCAGAGCTACCTCTACTTTCAACTGGAAGAGTACAAGAGCGGCCGGCGTATTGATCCCGTAATGTCCGCTCAGGCGCAGGGCCTGAGCGAGCAGGACATGCTGGATCTTGCGGCGTATTTCTCCACGCAAGGCGCCAAGCCGCTGGAGGCAAGCGCCGAGGATCAGGTGATTGATCGCGGGCGCGAAATCTACGCGCAAGGCGATTCGAAGCAGGGCATACCGCCGTGTCAGGGTTGCCACGGCGCCGATGGCCGCGGTCCGCGCCCGCAGACCGCGAACACGCGGACGCCGTGGCACAGCTTTCCGTCACTGGCCGGCCAGCAAAGCGCCTACGTGCTGTCGCAGCTCAAGGCGTTCAAGAGCGGAACGCGCGATTCGAACAGCAATGCCCGTGTCATGCAGGGCGTGGTACACGGCATGGACGAAGCCACGATGCAGGCCCTGGCCGAGTACGTGAAAACGCTGCCCTGATGGCGGCAAGCGAAACGCGGCCCGGCGGCCGTTTGAATCTCAGCAGGCCCCGGGCCTCACAGGAGACAGGTATGCAGAAGCAGTACGATCGTCGTCGTTTCATCAAGCTTGCAGGCGCTTCCTTGGCCACCGTCACTGTCGGCGGCCTATGGGCGGCCCCGGTGCTGGCGCAAGAAAAGCTTTTGACGAGCGACCCCACCGCGCAGGCCTTGCACTTCGTCGAAGACGTTTCCACGCTCGACAAGTCCCAGGCGCCGACCTACAAGGAAGGCAGCCATTGCGGCGATTGCGTGCTGTACCAGGTCGCCTCCGAGAAGGACGGCTACGCGCCCTGCGGCGCGTTCGGCGGCAAACTCGTGCCCAAGAGCGGCTGGTGCGCAGCCTGGGCCGCACAGCCGGGCTGAACGTCGTCGCGGTCGCGCTCGAACTGGCGCCAAAGCCGCTGCTCTGCACTTTTTGACGCCGGTCAAGGTGCCGGCGATGCAAGCGCGTAGAGTCGGCCGCATGAACAACACCTCGATCGGGATCGTGCGCGCCGTGCGTGGCGCCGTGGTCGACGTGCATTTCGGAGCAGGCGAGTTGCCGCCACTCGAATCGGCGCTGCGAATTCACGCCTCCGGGCTGGACCGGCCGCTGCTGGTGGAGGTGCAGAGCCACGTCGACCCCGAGACCGTGCGTTGCGTGGCGCTGTCCGGTACCGCCGGTATCGCCCGTGGCGCGCAGGCGCATGCGAGCGGCGGGTCACTGACCATTCCGGTGGGGCCCGATGTACTCGGCCGGCTGATCGACGTGAGCGGGCGCATCGGCGACGGCGGCGCGGCACTGCCCGCCGAGACACCGCAATGGCCGATCCAGCGTCCGCCGCCGGCGCTGGATCGGCGCAGCGCACACGTCGATCTGTTCGAGACCGGCATCAAGGTGATCGACCTGCTGGCGCCGGTCGGGCAGGGCAGCAAGGCGGCGATGTTCGGCGGTGCCGGTGTCGGCAAGACCGTGCTGGTGCTGGAACTGATCCAGGCGATGGCCGCCGGCTACGAGGGCATTTCGGTGTTCGCCGGCATCGGCGAGCGCTCGCGCGAAGGCCATGAGCTACTGCTCGACATGCGTAACTCCGGCATGCTCGACAAGACCGCACTGCTGTTCGGGCAGATGAACGAGCCGCCGGGCGCGCGTTGGCGCATCGCCCTGGCGGCGCTGACGGTGGCGGAGTATTTCCGCGACGAGCAGCATCAGAACGTGCTGCTGCTGATGGACAACGTGTTCCGCTTCGTCCAGGCCGGCGCCGAGGTCTCGGGCCTGCTCGGACGCCTGCCGTCGCGCGTCGGTTACCAGCCGACGCTGGCCAGCGAGGTCGCAGCCTTGCAGGAACGCATCGCCTCGGTCGGCGGGCGTTCGGTCACGGCGATCGAGGCGGTCTACGTGCCGGCCGACGATTTCACGGACCCGGCCGTGACCACGATCGCGACCCATCTCGAAAGCCAGGTCATGCTGTCCCGCGCGATGGCGGCCGAAGGCATGTATCCGGCGGTCGATCCGCTGATGTCGAGCTCGGTGCTGCTCGATCCCAGTCTGGTCGGCGAGCGCCATTACGCGGTGGCGCAACAGGTCCGCGAGGTGATCTCCCACTATCGCGAACTGCAGGACATCATCTCCCTGCTGGGCATCGAGGAACTCGGCGCGCAGGACCGGCTCAGCGTGGGGCGCGCGCGACGTCTGCAACGCTTTCTGACGCAGCCGTTCGTCGTGACCGAAGCCTTCACCGGCAAGCCCGGCCGCAGCGTCAAGCTCGGCGATACCATCAGCGGCTGCGAGACCATCCTCGCCGGGAAGACCGACGATTGGCCGGAAGAAGCCTTCTTCATGGCCGGTACGCTGGCCGAGGTGCGTGAGCGCGCCGGCGTGGAGGCTGAGGCATGAGGCTGCGTCTGACCAGTCTCGGCGAATTGCTGGTCGACGCCGAGGTGCGCTCGGTGCGCGCCGAGGACGACAGCGGTGCCTTCGGCCTGCTGCCGCATCACGTCGATTTTCTGACCACGCTCAGGATCGGCGTCGTCAGCTGGTGCGATGTCGAAGGGCAGGCGCACCACTGCGCCGTACGCGGCGGCGTGCTGACGGTGCGTGCGGGCGAGGTGTCGGTGGCCACGCGCGAAGCCGTGATCAACGACGACCTGGAGCAGCTCGAGTCGACCGTGCTGGCGCGCTTTCAGGATCGCGAGGACGAGGAGCGCCAGGCGCGCGTCGGTGGGCAGCAGCTGGAGCTGCGCGCCGCCCGCCAGATTCTGCGTTATCTGAATCCCGGCCGCGGCGGCATGCCATGAATCCGCAAGGCAAGGACGAGGACGAAGTGCTGGCAGGCGTGCGCCGCCGCGTCGAGCGCGTGCGTCGCTGGCGCCGCGAGGGCGATCCCAGCCTGGCGCGCCAGTTCGCGCGCGTCGGCGTGTTGGGCTGGCTGGTGGTGGTGCCGGCACTGCTCGGCATCGCCCTGGGACGCTGGCTCGACCGACTGTTCGACAGCGGCGTGTTCTTCGGCGGCGCGCTGCTGTTCGCCGGAATCTGTCTCGGCTGCTGGTCCGGCTGGCGCTGGATGCAGGAATCATGATCGTGGCGGCCTGGACCGTGCTGTTCGCCGTGCTCGGCTTCGCCGCCGGCAGCCTGCATATCGCCAGCCTGGCTCGCAATGTGCGCCTGCTGACGGGCGCCGGTTCGGGGGGCGGCGGTTCGGGTTTGCAGGCGGCGGGCCTGCTGGTGCTGCGTTTCGCCGTCAGCGGCCTGGTGCTGGTCTCTGCGGTTCACTATGGCCCGCTGCCCTTGCTGGCCGCGCTTGGTGGCTGGCATCTGGCCCGCAGCTGCGGGCTGCGCGCGGAGCCGGCATCATGAAATCTCCGCTGGTCTCGGAAGTGCTGTTCCAAATCGGCCCCGTGGCAATCGGGCATCAGGTTGCCGCCACCTGGGCCTTGATGTGCGCGCTGAGCCTGTTCTGCTATCTCGGCACGCGACGGCTCGAGGTCGAGGCGCCGGGCCGTTTGCAGGTGCTCTTCGAAACCTTCGTTGAAACCGTGCAATCGCAGATTCGCGACACCATGAGATGCGAACCGCGCCGCTTTCTGCCGCTGATCGCGACGCTGTTTCTGTTCATTTTCTTCGCCAATCTGTCGTCGCTGATTCCCGGCTTCGAACCGCCGACCGCGTCGATCGAAACCGACGCGGCACTGGCGCTGATCGTGTTCTGCTCGGTGATCGTGCAGGGCCTGCGCTCGCACGGCCTGCTCGGCTATCTGCGGACCTTCGCCGCGCCGAGCTGGGTGATGATTCCGCTGAATCTGCTCGAACAGCTGACGCGCACGTTTGCCTTGATGGTGCGCCTGTTCGGCAACGTCATGAGCGGCGTGTTCGTCATCGCCGTGGTGCTGTCGCTGGCCGGCCTGTTCGTGCCGATTCCGTTCATGGCGCTGGATCTGCTCACGGGCGCGATCCAGGCCTACATCTTCACCGTGCTGGCGATGGTCTTCATCGGCGCCGCCGTGCACGAAGACTCCTGAAACCCACGCTTTCGAGGAAACCTGCATGGATACCAACTGGATCGAAGTCATGAGCATCGTCAGTGCCGCCCTGGCCGTGGCCTTCGGCGCGCTCGGGCCGGCGCTCGGCGAAGGCCGCGCGGTGGCGTCGGCGATGGACGCACTGGCCCGCCAGCCGGAAGCCTCGGCAACGATCTCGCGCACCCTGTTCGTCGGTCTGGCGATGATCGAGACCACGGCGATCTACTGCCTCGTCATCGCCTTGCTGCTGCTGTTCGCCAATCCGTTCATCGGCTGAGCCGCCGATGACGATCGACTGGACCAGTCTGGCCCTGCAGACGATCAACGTTCTGGTACTGCTGTGGCTGCTGCAACGCTTCCTGTACCGGCCGGTACTGGCGGTGCTCGAGCGGCGCCAAACGGAAATCGGCGAGCGCCTCGCCAAATCCGAGGCGGCGCGGCTCGAAGCCGAAGCGGCGAAGACCGCGGCCGCCGCCGAACATGCCAGCCTCGCGGCGCGGCGCGAGCAACGGCTCGCACAGGTCCAGACCGAAGCCGAAGCCGCCCGCGCCGCGCGCATGCAGGACGTTGCGGCACAAAGCGCGCGGTTGCTCGATGAGGCGCGTCAACAGATCGAACGCGAGCGCGCCGAGGCCGAGACGCAGCTGCGCGAGCAGGTCGCCACGCTGGCCACGGACTTCGCCGCCCGCGTGCTCCAGCGGGTGCCGGCCGGCGTGCTGACGCGGGCCTATCTCGAAGACCTGGCGAGGCAGACGCAAGCCTTGCAGGCGCTCGGCGCATCGGAACTGCGCGTGGTCTCCGCCACGCCGCTGGCCGAGGACGAAGCCGCGGCCGTGCAGGCGCGTCTGGGCCCGCTGCTGGGGCAGCCGGTGCAATGGCGCTTCGAAGTCGACGAAAGCCTGATCGCGGGGCTGGCGGTACACGCCGACGACAGTGTCGTCGCGCACAGCCTGGCGCAGGACCTGGAGCGGCTCAAGGCCGCGGCGCTTGAACATGACACTGTCTGAGGCCCTCGGCGGCTGGCTGCCGCAGGCGCGGCAACGCGCCGCCGCCGCGCCGCTGGGCGGGCACACCGAAACCTATGGCCGGGTCGAGTCGATCGCCGACGGCGTGGCGATCGTGTCCGGCCTGCCGCAGGCGCGCCTGGACGAACGCCTGAGCTTCGACGGCGGCGCCAGCGGCTACGTGCTGAACCTGGAGGTCGACCATCTGGCCTGCGTGCTGCTCGACGGTGCCGAGTCGCTGGGCGCCGGCCTGCGTGTACGCGGCACCGGCGAGATCATTCGTGCCCCGGTGGGCGACAGCTTGCTCGGGCGCGTCATCGATCCGCTCGGCCGGCCGCTGGACGGCGGCGCGCCGATCGAACCCGCCGACTGGCTGCCGGTCGAGCGCCCGGCGCCGGCGATCTTCGAGCGCGATCTGGTCACCCAAGTCGCGCATACCGGCATCGTCGCGATCGACAGCCTGTTCGCACTGGGACGTGGACAGCGCGAACTGATCATCGGCGACGCCGCGACCGGCAAGACCGCCATCGCCACCGACACCATCATCAACCAGAAGCACAGCGACATGATCTGCGTATACGTCGCGGTCGGGCAGACGTCCGCCTCGACCGCGCGCGTGATCGAGGCGATCCGCGCGCATGGCGCACCGCAGCGCTGCATCATCGTTGCCGCCGCCGCATCGAGCGCACCGGGCCTGCAGTGGATCGCACCGTTCGCCGGCTTCACCATGGCCGAATACTTCCGCGATCGCGGCGCGCATGCGCTGGTGGTGATCGACGATCTCAGCAAGCACGCCGCCACGCACCGCGAACTGGCGCTGCTGACGCGCCAGCCGCCGGGCCGCGAAGCCTACCCCGGCGATGTCTTCTACGTGCATGCCCGCCTGCTCGAACGCGCCGCCAAGCTCTCGCCCGAGCGCGGCGGCGGCTCGCTCACCGCCTTGCCGATCGCCGAAACGCAGGCCGGCAACCTGTCCGCCTACATCCCGACCAATCTGATCTCGATCACCGACGGTCAGATCGTGCTCGACCGCAAGCTGTTCGACGCCAACCACAAACCGGCGATCGACACCGGGCTGTCGGTCAGCCGCATCGGCGGCAAGACCCAGAGCGCCGCGATGCGCCAGGCCGTCGGCTCGCTGCGCCTGGACTACGCCCAGTTCCTGGAACTGGAGATGTTCACGCGTTTCGGAACCACCTTGGAGCCGCGCGTGCAGGCACGGCTTGCGCGCGGCCGGCGCATTCGCGCGCTGCTGACGCAGCCGCAATACGCACCGCAAACGCCGGCCGTGCAACTGGCGCAACTGCACCTGCTGCACAGCGGCGCCTTCGATGCCTTGCCGCCGGAAGCGGTCGCCAGACTGCGCGCACGCCTGCCGGACTGGCTGGCCGGAGCGGGGCAGGGCTTCGCCGACGCCGTCGCAGCCGGCGATGCCCTGCCGGAGGCACTGCTCAAGCAAAGCATCGAAGCGCTCAAGCCACTGCTGGGCGCGGCCCCATGAGCGGGCAGGACCCGCGACTGGCCGAACGGATCGGCAGCGTGCAGCAACTCTCCAGCGTGGTGGGTGCCATGCGCGGCATCGCCGCCGCCCGTGCGCAGCAGAGCCGGCACCAGCTGGCCGGCATTCGTGCCTACGCCGAGATCGTGGCCGATGCGATTTCGCAGGCCCTGGGCCTGTTGCCGCCGGGCGATTCAGTGCCCACAAGCGATTCCCATCTGCCGCAGGCCTGCGTGATGTTCTGCACCGAGCAGGGCTTCGCCGGGGCGTTCAACGACCGCATCTGCGATGCCGCGGCGCCCATGCTCGACGCGGGCGCGCTGTCCTTCGTGATCGGCGGGCGCGGCGCGCGCCTGCTGCGCGCACGCGGAAGTGAACCGCTGTGGACGGCGCCGATGATCGCCCAGGCCGGCAGCGCGGCTGCCCTGGCGAACCGCATCGGCAGTGCCTTGATCGATGCGCTGGCGGCCGGTCGCATCGGCGGCGCCAGCATCGTCCACGCCACGCTGGACGGCACGCGCGTGAACCTCAAGCAGGAATCCATGCTGCCGCTCGATGCCAAGCGCTTTCCGCGCGGAAGCATGCAGCCCCTGACCCATCTGCCCGCGCCGGAGCTGTTCCGCGAACTGGCCAACGAATACCTGTTCGCCCAGCTGGCCGCTGCCGTGCTCGAAAGCCACGCCGCCGAAAACAGCGCCCGCATGCAAGCCATGGCGGCGGCGCAGGACAACATCGCGCACCGCCTCGAAGGCCTGCGCCTGGATCAGCAGATCCAACGCCAGGACACCATCACCGACGAACTCATCGAACTCGCCGCCAGCGTCCTCTAGTCCACAACCCTTACCCGCACCGTAGGGTGGGCGGGCGTCACCTGCCCACCTGCTATTGGTACCGTCCGCGCGGGATTCGGCGTGGGCACGCGTCACCACCGCTCGCCCACCAATCCCACGTCCTGCTCCGCCCCAGCCGCCCAATCCGGCGGCAGCAATCCGCGCGCCACGTATCGGTGAAAGCTTGACCAGGGCCAGTCCGCGAGTTGACGGACATGGCCGTGCTTGACCGGGTTGTAGTGGATGTAGTCCACATGCCGCTGCAAGTCCCGCTCATCGCGTATCTCATGTTCCCAGAACCGCCGCTGCCAGATGCCTTTCTCGCGTTTGTTCAACTTGCTGGGGCTGCGTGTGGCCGATGCGGGGAACTGGCGTGAAAAGCCACTTTTGATCTGGCTCCATCGCGTCGAGAAATCGGCGTCGTTCGGGGGCAATTCCCAGATCGCGTGGACGTGGTCGGGAAGTACGCAGATGGCAACGGTGTTGAATGGCCGTTTGCGATGCGCGGCGCGGTAGGCGTTGCGGAAGGCTTCGATGTGTTCGGTCAGCAGCGCGGTCGAGCGGTCCGCCAGGGCGACGGTGAAGAAGTAGGTTCCGCCGGGCTGATTGCTGCGACGATAACGGGACATGGCGGCATTTTGCGTCGGGATGGCGGAGCGTGCCAGGGGGGGCAGGCTGTGGAGGTGCGCGTGGGCAGGTGATGCCTGCCCACCCTACGGCGGGGTGGGAGCCCGTAGGGTGGGCAAAGGCCATAGGCCGTGCCCACGGGGGGGCTGGGGTGGCGTCACCAACGCGTGGGCACGCTGCGCTTTGCCCACCCTACGATGGTCGGACTATTCCGGGGTATGGGCGGCGTCGTGTGCGAGGCTGCGTTCGGTGAAGAGGTAGTCCTTCAGCTCTTTCGAAAACTTGGGGTCGTTGCGGCGTATCCATTCGATCAGCATCGAGGCGTGCTCTTTTTCCTCGTTGCCGTTGTGCTGGAGGATCGCTTTGAGTTCTTCGTTCTGGCAGGCGTCGGCGCGCTGCTGATACCAGTCCACGGCTTCCAGTTCTTCGATCAGGGACGACAGTGCGCGGTGCATGTCGCGGGTCTGCGGGCTCATGTCCGAAGCCGCTTCGTGACGTTGTTCCAGGGCCATGCCGGTCGATCCTTGTGCTGGTGAATTGCGGAGCGGCAAGTCTGGGTCGGCGGCGCGAAGTCGGCATTGACCGGTGTCAAACGCCAGGCCTTCCGCTCGGCCGGAAATTGACGCAGGACAAGGGCGCCGCGGACGGTTCGGCCTACCCTGACCGGGCCTCGCCGGTGTTGCCGGCCTTCCGAAACCGATCATGACGATACGCAATCTCGATTCCCTGTTCGATCCTGCCTCGGTGGCGGTGATCGGCGCCTCGTCGCGGCCCGGCAGCGTGGGCGCCACGGTGTGGCGCAATCTGCGCAACGGCGGCTATGCCGGGGCGCGCTACGCGCTCAATCCGAAATACCGCGAACTTGATGGTGAGCCGGTCTACGCAAGCGTGGACGCCTTGCCGCAGGCGCCGGAGCTGGCGGTGGTGTGTACGCCGGCGGCGACGGTTCCGGGGCTGATCGCGCAACTCGGTGCGCTAGGTACGCGCGCGGCGATCGTGATCAGCGCCGGGCTGGATGTGGCGCAGAAGCAGGCGATGCTGGATGCGGCGCGGCCTTATCTGCTGCGCGTGCTGGGGCCGAACTGCATCGGCGCGTTTGCGCCGCAAATCGGGCACAACGATAGCTTTGCGCCACTGGAAGCTCGACCCGTCGAAATGTCCTTAGACTCCCAATGCGGCGCGCTGGTGACGGCGATGCTGGACTGGGCGCGTGCCCGCGACATCGGCTTTTCGCATTTCATCTCGCTGGGCGAGCAGGCCGACGTTGATTTCGGCGATCTTCTGGACTTCCTCGCCAGCGATCCCAAGACGCGGGCGATCCTGCTGTACGTCGAGTCGATCCAGGCTCCGCGCAAGTTCATGAGCGCGGCGCGCGCGGCCGCGCGCAACAAGCCGGTGATCGTGGTCAAGGCCGGGCGCTCGAGCGCGGGCGGGCGCGCCGCCGCCTCGCATACCGGTGCGCTGGCCGGTTCCGACATCGTGTTCGACGCGGCCATTCGTCGCGCCGGCATGCTGCGGGTGGACACGCTGCAGGATCTGTTCCTGGCGGCCGAGACGTTGGCGCATTTCCGCGGCAACCTCGCCGATTCGCTGACGGTGCTGACCAATGGCGGCGGGGCCGGGGTGATGGCGGCCGACGCGGCAGCGGCGCTGGAGGTGCCGCTGACCGAGCTTTCGTCCGACACGCTGCGGCGGCTGGATGGCGAGTTGCCGGCCGGCTGGTCGCACGGCAATCCAGTGGACATCATCGGTGACGCACCGGTGGCGCGGTATCAGGCGGCGCTGCGCGTGCTGGCCGACGACAAGCCCGGCGGCGCGGTGCTGTTCGTGCACGCGCCGACGGCGATCGTGCCGAGTCTGGAGATCGCGCGCGCCATGCTGCCGCTGGCCCGGCATCAGCCGCCCTGGCTGATGGGCTGCTGGCTGGGCGATACGGCGGTGGTGCAGGCGCGCACGCTGTTTCGCGAGGGCGGCATCGCCGACTATGCGACGCCCGAGGTGGCGGTGCGTGCGTTCGCGATGCTGCGCAGCTATCGCCACAATCAGGCGCAGCTGATGCAGACGCCGGATGGCGCCGCGCCGGACGCCGTGGACCCGGACGCGGCGCGCGCGATCGTCGCGCAGGCGCTCGCGGCCGGCCGTGACTGGCTCAGCGAGCCGGAGGCCAAGGCGCTGCTGTCGACCTACGCCATTCCCGTGGTCGAGACGCGTCGCTGCGAGCCGCAGCCGCAAGCCGCAGCCCAGGCGGCGCAGGCGATCGGATTCCCGGTGGCCCTGAAGATTCTGTCGCCGGACATCACCCACAAATCCGATGTCGGCGGGGTCGCACTGCATCTGGAAAACGAGGATGCGGTGCGCAGCGCGGCGGCGTCGATGCTGGAGCGTGTCCGCGCCGCAAAGCCCGATGCCCATATCGACGGCTTTTCGGTACAGGCCATGGTCGATCAGCCGCAGTCGCAGGAGCTGATCGTTGGCGCCAGCGTCGATTCCGTGTTCGGGCCGGTGATCCTGTTCGGCGAGGGCGGCACCGCCGTGGAATTGCTCGCGGATCGCGCGATCGGGCTGCCGCCGATGAATCGCCCGCTGGCGCGGGCCTTGATCGAACGCACGCGCGTGGCGCGGCGCCTGGCCGGTTACCGTGGCCGGCCGCCGGCCGACCGCGAGGCGATCGAGCGCGTCCTGATCAGCATTTCGCAGCTGCTGGCCGATGTGCCGCAAATCGCCGAACTCGACATCAACCCGCTGATTGCCGACGCCGACGGCGTGATCGCGCTGGATGCGCGCGTGCGGCTCGATGCGCGCGCACCGGCTGGCGTTTCCCACTTCGCGATCCGGCCGTATCCGCAGCAATTGGTCGAATCGGTGCGCTGGGAGGGGCGCGAGTTGCTGTTGCGGCCGATCTGCGCCGAGGACGAGGCCCAGCATTTGGAATTCCTGGCCAGCCTGGACCCCGAGGATGTGCGCCTGCGCGTGTTCAACAGCCGCCGCCATATCGAGCACAGCGAACTGGCGCGGCTGACGCAGATCGACTACGAACGCGAATCCGCCTTTGTTGCTGTGGAACGCGTCGATGGCGTCGAACGGACTCTGGGCGTGGCGCGTGCGCTGAGCGACCCGGACAACATCGAAGCGGAATTCGGAATCATCGTGCGCTCAGAGCTCAAGGGTGGCGGACTGGGCCTGTTGTTGATGAACAAGCTGATCCGGACGCTGCGCGAACAGGGCACGCAATTTCTGGTGGCCAGTGTGCTGACCGGCAACCGGCGCATGCTGGATCTGGCACAGGATCTCGGTTTCGAACGGCTACCGGCCAAGCCCGGCGACGACACCCGCGAGATCCGGCTGGCCTTGCAGGCAGACGCGACGCCGGACTGAAGAACCTGTCCTCCGCCGCGTGTCCTCAGGCCGGGGCGGCCGCTTGCGGAATCCAGTGCACGCGCGGCTCGAAACGGCCCGGAGACAGCGGCGCGCCAGCCGGTCCACCCAGAATGATCGGTGCGATCGGCCGGTAGTCCGGAGGAATGCCGAGCGCCTTGCGGCCATCGCTGGACTCCAGCCACGGCAGCGCGGCGCTGACCCAGCAGCTGCCCAGGCCCATGCTGTGCGCGGCGAGCATGATCGAGTAGGCGGCCATGGTGCAGCCGGCGTCGGCCAGCGCGCCACGCTGCGTTGCGCAGACCACGATCAGCGCCGGCGCGCCATAGAACAGTTCGTGCCCGGGCGACTTCAGCTCTTCGCGTTGGCCGAAGAACGGCGAGCGGCGGCGCAAGGAACCCAGCAGGTGCTGCTTGGCACGGCGCGACAGGTCGCTCACCGTCGCAGGCTCGGACGTCAGGCTGAATGACCAGGGTTGCTGATTGAGGTAGCTGGGCGCGTTGCTCGCCGCCTTGACCAGTTCCAACAGAAGCTCGCGATCGACCGGTTCGGGCAGAAAGTCGCGCACCGCGCGCCGGCTGGACAGGGATTCCATCAGTTTCATCGTCTGCTCGCGTGGCCGCTGGCGACCGTCTTGGATAGGGCGGCCACAGCTTTGCCCGCGCGCGCGGTGGCGGCATTGACCGCCGTCAAATTGACGTCCGTCAAGGTGGGCGTGAGGGGCGGAGCCGCACAATGCCGCATGTCGACTTTCTTTCAGACCGGCTCGCTGCCGGAGCCGCTTGCGGGGCTGGCCACCCTGGCGCTCGATCTGCGTTGGTCCTGGAACCATGCGGCGGACCGCTTGTGGCGGGGTCTCGATGCCAGGCTGTGGGAACGCGAAAGCAATCCCTGGATGTTGCTGCAAAGCGTGTCTCAGGAGAGGCTCGAGACCCTCGCCAGGGATCAGGATTTCGTGACGCAGCTGTCGCAACTGCTGGCGGAACGCGAGCGCTATCTGCAGGAGCCCGCCTGGTATGCGGCGGCGCAGGGTACGGACGGCCCCGCTGGCATCGCCTACTTCAGCCTGGAATTCGGGATCAGCGAAGCCTTGCCGCTGTATGCCGGTGGGCTCGGCGTGCTGGCCGGCGACTATCTCAAGAGCGCCAGCGATCTGGGCTTGCCGGTGGTCGGTATCGGTTTGTTGTATCGCGAAGGTTATTTCCGCCAGTTGATCGACCCGCAGGGCCGCCAGCAGGAATCCTATCCCGGCAACGATCCCTGGCAGCTGCCCTTGCGGCCTGTGGCCGAGGCGGACGGTTCACCGCTGACGATCGAATTGCCGCTGCCGGGCCGTACCGTGCGGCTGCGCGTGTGGCAGGTGGAGGTGGGGCGCGTGCGCCTGTACCTGCTGGACAGCAACGATCCGTTCAACGCGCCGCAGGATCGCGGCATCACCGCCAAGCTGTATTCGGGCGGACAGGAGCCGCGCCTGCAACAGGAGTACGTGCTCGGCGTCGGCGGTAGCAAGCTGCTCGAAGTGCTCGGCATCGAACCCGAGATCTATCATCTCAATGAAGGTCATTCCGCGTTCGCGGTACTCGAACGCAGCGTGATTCTGGCGCAGAAGCACGGGCTCGATTTTCGCGAGGCCTGGTGGGTGGCGCGTGCCGGCAATGTGTTCACCACGCATACCGCAGTCGATGCCGCGTTCGACCGCTTCGCCCCGGAGCTGGTGCGCAAATACGCGCGTGCCTACACCCAGTTCTCGGACTTGGCGCTGCACGAACTGCTGGGGCTCGGCCGTGCCGATCCGGATGACGATGCGGAGCCGTGCAACATGGCCTATCTGGCACTGCGCGGCTGCGCGCATACCAATGCCGTGAGCCGTCAGCATGGCGATGTCAGCCGCGCGCTGTTCGCGCGGCTGTTCCCGCGCTGGCCGCTGGACGAGGTGCCGATCGGCCATGTCACCAACGGCGTGCATGTGCCGAGCTGGGATTCGCGCGAGTCCGACGCGCTGTGGACCCAGTCCTGCGGCAAGGCGCGCTGGAAGGGTGATGCCGCGGACCTGCACGAGCCGCTTTGCGAATTGTCCGCTTCGCGACTATGGGAGTTTGCCGGCGCGCGTCGCGCCAGTCTGGTGCGTCATGTGCGGCAGGTTCTGGGTGCGCAGCGCGGCCTGCGCGGCGATACGCAGCAGCACATCGCCGAAGCGGCCGAGGTGCTGGACCCGAATGCGCTGACACTCGGTTTTGCGCGGCGTTTCACGGCCTACAAGCGACCCAATCTGCTGCTGCGTGAACCCGAACGCCTGCAGCGCCTGCTGCTCGACGCGACCCGGCCGGTGCAGCTGGTCGTGGCCGGCAAGGCGCATCCCGACGATACCGAAGGCAAGCACTTGATCGAGCAGTGGCAGCAGTTCACGCACCGGTCGGGCGTTCGTGACCGCGTGGTGTTCCTCGCCGACTACGATCTCGGCATCGCTGCGCAACTGGTGCAGGGCGTGGACCTGTGGATCAACACGCCGTCACGGCCCTACGAGGCCTGCGGCACCAGCGGCATGAAGGTGCTGGTCAACGGCGGGCTCAATCTGTCGGTGCTCGACGGTTGGTGGGCCGAGGCCTACACGCCCGAGGTGGGCTGGGCGATCGATGGCGATGGCGATGCACTCGATGCCGAAACGCTCTATCGCCTGCTTGAGAATGAAGTCGTGCCGGCGTTCTACGAACGCGACGCGGACGGGATTCCGCAGGCTTGGGTTGCACGTATGCGCGCCAGCCTGTCGCAGCTGACGCCGGCCTACAGCAGCAATCGCATGCTCCGGGATTATGTCGAACAGCTTTACCGCCCGGCCGCCACCGCATATCGGCGGCGGCTGGCCGATGGCGCAGTGCTCGCACACGAGTTGCAAGCCTGGTCCGAGGCCTTGCAGCGGCATTGGGACCATGTGCATTTCGGCGAGGTCGAAGCCCGGCGCGAAGGCGAGGACTGGCTGTTCCATGTGCCGGTCTATCTGGGCGATCTGTCGCCCGATTCGGTCAGGGTCGAGTTGTGCGCCTTGCCCGGCGTATGCCTGGCGATGCAGCGCGAAAGCGCGATCACCGGCGCTGCGCATGGCTACATCTACAGCGTGCGTGTCGACGCCGAGCGCCCGCAGGACGACTACACGGCGCGCGTGCGGCCCTGGCATGCCGAGGCCGTGCTGCCGAGTGAATGTGGTCTGATCGCCTGGCAGCGCTGAGGCGCCGACATCGCGTGCGCGCCGCAGGCGGGTGAAGACGCCCGGGCTCTCAGGCGGCGCCGAGCTGCGCGGACACCAGCACCAGTCCGCTGGAGGTGACGCTGTGGCGCAGCCGGTCCTGCTCCGGATCGAGGCCGATGACGCTGCCCGGCGGCAGCCGGCAGCCTTCGTCGACGATGGCGTTGCGGATCAGGCTGCCGGCGCCGATGTGGGCGCCTGGCAGCAGGATGCTGCGCTCGATGCGACTGTTGTGTCCGATCTCCACGCCGCGCGACACCACCGAATCACGAATGTCGACGTCGCCGTTTGCGGCGTGGCCGGACAGGCCATGGCCCACGGCGCGGACCGGCCAGGCGGAATCGATCAGGTCCAGCGGGGGTGCGGCGCTGGCGAGTTCCAGACTGGTCTGCCAGTAGGCGTCCAGCGTGCCGACATCACGCCAATAGCCCGCGCGCGTCGGGTTGCGCACGTCCTTGAGGCTGTGTGCATAAATGCGGGGTTCGGTCCTCACCAGGGCCGGGATGACGTCCTTGCCGAAATCGTGACTCGAGCGGCCGTCGGCCGCATCGGCTTCGAGCTGCTCCAGCAGCAGTTCGGTATCGAACAGATAGATGCCCATCGAGGCCAGCGCCCGATCCGGCTTGCCGGGAATGGGTCTGGGGAAAGGCGGCTTTTCGACGAAGCCCCGCAGGCGCTGCTCGGAATCGATCTCGATGATGCCGAACGCCGAAGCCTCCGGCAGCGGCACTTCGACGCAGCCGACCGTGAGCCGCGCGCCATGGCGCAGGTGGTCGGCGAGCATGGCGGCGTAGTCCATCTTGTAGACGTGGTCCGCAGCCAGCACCAGAACGTGCGTGGGTGCCAGGCTGCGGATCACGTCGCGGTTCTGATAGACCGCATCGGCCGTACCCGCGTAGCTGTCCGCGCCATGCGCGGCCAGCGTATGAATCGCTTCGCCGTCGGAGACCGAGGATCGCCAGGCCTGCAAATGTGGCGCCAGGCTGCACGCCTTGTACTGCGTCAGTACGCCGACCTCGCTGATGCCGGAGTTGCGGCAGTTCGATAGTGTGAAGTCGATGATGCGATGTTGCCCGGCGATGGACACCGCCGGTTTGGCGCGTCGGTCGGTAAGGGCACCCAGACGCGTTCCGCGACCGCCGGCCAGGACCAGCGCGAGCACGTTCTTCATCTCCGGTCGCGGCGCTTCCGGGCGACAGAGTTCGAGTGGTCTTGCCTGGGCGGCGGCGGCCCGAATGAGCGCGGGGGGCGGGGCGGGGATATCCCTTCGCAGCAGCGGCGGGGTGTTGTCGAGCAGTTCCAGGGCGGTGGCGGGGGGCACTTGGTGGATCTCCGTCAAGAGTCGTACGGCTTGAGTCCTTCCATCCTAGGGGTGTCGCCGCGACTGCGGATTGACCTGGATCAATTCGGCTTCGGCGCTTTCCCGGCACGCACTCCCGGGTCGTCGGTGCGCCGGTTGTGTGGGGCATCGAGCGGCGAGCGCGGGCGCCGGTCGAGCGCCGCCAGATTGGAGCTGTCGCGCAGCCGCCGCCAGATTTCCATCGGTGTCCCGGGGACGCTGCGCAGGCGTTGCATTCCATCCGGCGTCAGCGTGACGTAGACGCCGTCGGAACCGCATTCCGAGCTGAGTCGCCCGGCCAGTGTCAGGCGTTCCAGCGCCTGGTAGAGATCGTCGCTGCGCAGCGGCAGCTCGGCCCATTCCTGCTGCAGCGTGGTCAGCGACAGGCGGCCGTCCGCCGGAATCAGGTCGTCGCGGAAGATGCGCATCAGGGCGTCGTCGATCGCGCCTTCGGTCGGGTGCAGATGCATGGTCGTGGCCCTCAGCTCAATGCCTGCAAGGCAGCGGGATTGACGATCTCGCAATGCGCGCCGCGGCTCTTGAGCACGCCGCGTTCCTGCAGGCGGGTGAATACGCGCGATACGGTTTCGGTGGCGAGCCCCAGATAGCGCGCCAGATCGGACCGCGACATCGGAAGATCGATTTCGGTGCGGGTGTCGCCGTCCTGCCCGCGCAGCTGCGTGACCAGGAAGCCGGCCACGCGCTGGTCAGCCGCGCAGCGACCACGATGCAGCATGCCGTAGAGGCGTTCGAATTCGTGGCACAGCTTGGTGAGCACGCGATCGCGGAACGAGGACGAGCGCGTCATCTTCTCGCGTACCGCTGCGGCCGGCAGCTTGCACACCCAGCTGCGGTTCAAGGCCACGGCATTGGTGTGGTAGGTCCGGTCGCAGACCGATTCGAGACCGGCGGCGTCATTGGCCAGCTGAAAGCCGCGCACTTCTTCCTCGCCCTCGCTGGAGCAGACGTAGGTCTTGGTGGCGCCGCCGCGGATCACGTACAGCGTGTCGGCCGGATCGCCGGCGTGGTAGAGGTGTTCGCCCTTGGCGACCACGCTGCGAACCACCTGCGGCGGATGCAGGCTGTCGGCGGTCAGCGCACCGCCGAGGCAGTGGCCGGCGCGGGCGCAGTCGCTGCAGGGATTGTTCGGGGCGTTGCTGGAAGCGGGCGTATCGGCGTGGCTCATGACTTTCCTGTAGCGCAAGGCTTGCAGGAAAGTCTGCCGCCGCGTGTCGCAGGCGCCTATTCGGTATTTCCGAGACGGGACTGCGGGAACTACGTAGGCACGGTCGACGCGATTCGGCAGTCCGCAGCGCGCCGACTATCCCCGCCTGGACGCCCGATCGCGAATGCGTTGCCTCAGTTTTTCGGCCAAGGCCGGTGGTTTGACCGCGTACACGTCGCAGCGCACATGGTCGAGCAGCGCCCTGGCGGAGCCGCCCAGCATCAGGTGCTCCAGGCCCTTGTGGCCGGCGGTTCCGAGCACCAGCACATCGGCCTGGCTGTGCTGCGTCAGCTCGCGCATCGAGCGCTTGAAGGTTCCGAGCAGGAAATGGCGTCGCGGGTGCGGCACGCCGTAGTCGGCGGCGAAGCTGTCGAAGGCGGTCCGCGAGCCCTTGCTCAGCGAGGCGTACTGGTCCGGGCGCAGGTTCGGCACCAGCGGCGGCAGGGCCTCGGCCGCGGCCAGCGGGTCGAAGACCGTGGCCAGATGCAGATCGGCATTGCTCTGGATCGCCAGCGCCAGCGCCTGTTCGACAATGTGCCGGTTCAGGCTTTCGTCGTCATCGAGATCGACCGCGGCGACGATGCGCTTCGGCAGGGCATGCGCGCCCATGTGCACCAGCAGCAGCGGAATCGGGCAGTCGCGCAGCAGATGCCAGTCGAGCCGCGCCAGCAGCAGGCGTCGCGCCGGGGTTTCCGGGTCCGCGTCCTTGATCAGCAGGTCGGCCTCGAACTCGACGACGTGCGCCAGGGTTTCAGCCAGCGGATCGGAATCGCTGATCGCCTCGGTCGTGAATTGCGGGTTCGGCGCATCCAGAAGCTGCGCCTCCTCCTTGAACCAGAGCCGCCGTTCCTGAAGCAGCGCCTCGCGGTCCGGAGCCGAGCCCGCCTCGTCGAGTACGCACACGTGCAGGGCGGCGCCGCTTGCGTTGGCGAGCCGGATCGCGCGTTCGAGCGCCGGCGAGCGCTGCGCCTTGCCCACGGTGACCAGCATGATTCGCCTGAACTGACTCATAAGGATTCTCCATCACGACCGCCAGAAGCAGCGGTCACCCCTCAAAACTCCACCTCTACGGGAGAATCGGCATTGACGCGGGTCAATCGCCTTGCCGGCGGCACTGATGCCGGTCAATGCGGGCCGGGGACCGCGGACTAGGCTGGGGCCACGTCGAAACGCCTGCAGAGGCCGTCATGAGCAGCCGCCGGATCACCATCATCCAGGGCCACCCCGATATCGAGGAAAGCCATCTGGGCCATGCCCTCGCCAGCGCCTATGCCGATGGCGCGGCGCAGGCGGGGCATCAGCTGCGCTATGTGATCGTCGCGCAGCTGGAGTGTCCGCTGTTGCAGCGCAAGGAGGACTGGGAGCACGGCCCGGCTCCGGAGGCGATCGTGGCGGCGCAGCAGGCGATCGCCTGGGCCGATCATCTGCTGATCGTGTTTCCGCTCTGGCTCGGAACCATGCCGGCCTCGTTTCAGGCCTTTCTGGAACAGTTGCTGCGCCCTGGTTTCGCGTTCGATCCGCAGGCCAACGGGCGCTGCAATCTGCTCGGCGGCCGTTCCGCGCACCTCGTGGTCACGATGGGGCGGCCCGTGCCCGTCCGCTGGCGGCTGTTCGGTGCCGACGGGGTGCGCGGACTGGTGCGCAACGTGCTCCGCTACTTCGGCGTGTCGCCGGTTCGTACGAGTTATCTCGACACCGGCGAAAAGGCCGGGCCGCGCGGCGTCCGGCGCTGCCTGGAGCGGATGCGTCGTGCCGGTGCCAAGGCCGCCTAGCAGGAGCGCAAGGCCGTTCCGGCGGTGCGCCGGCCTGATCTGGATCAATGAAATCGCCGGGCCTTGCGACGAAGCTTGCGGCGTCCCTACAGCGAGAGCCGGCCATGACTGATTCCACCGCACCCGTCGTCGATTTCGATTCGGTGAGTCGCCACGATGTCGGCCTGGTCGGCGGCAAGAACGCCTCCCTCGGCGAGATGATTCGCAACCTGACGGGCGCAGGCGTGCGGGTGCCGCCGGGATTCGCCACCACCGCTGCGGCTTATCGCCGCTTCATCGAGTCCAACGGGCTGGAGTCCCTGATCCGTGGGCAGCTCGCGGCCTGGAGCGACAGCCGCATCAGCCTGGCCGAAGCCGGCGCCGCGATCCGGGCCGCCTTCATGCAGGCGGACTGGCCGGCGAATAGCGCCGAGGCGATTCTGAAGTTTTACCGCGCGCTCGGCCAGCGCCTGGGTGATGTGGCGCCGTCGGTCGCCGTGCGTTCCAGCGCGACCGCCGAGGATCTGCCCGATGCAAGCTTCGCCGGTCAGCAGGAGACCTTTCTCAACGTGGTGGGCGAGACCGAGCTGCTGCTGGCCTGCAAGCGTTGCTACGCCTCGCTGTTCACCGATCGCGCGATCAGCTACCGCCAGGCGCGCGGTTACGATCATCTCAGCGTGGCCTTGTCGGTGGGCGTGCAGCAGATGGTGCGTTCCGACCGTGGCGGTTCCGGCGTGATGTTTTCGATCGACACCGAAACCGGATTCGACCGGGTGGTGCTGATCAATGCGGCCTGGGGGCTCGGCGAGACCGTGGTGCAGGGCCTGGTCGATCCCGACGAGTACGTGGTGTTCAAGCCGCTGCTGGCCGATCCCGAACGGGTGCCGATCGTGGAGAAGACCCTGGGCGGCAAGGCCATCAAGATGGTCTATGCGGCCGAAGGCGACAAGAGCACACGCACCGTCGCCACCTCCGTGGCCGAACGTGAGCGCAGCGTGCTCGACGACAGCGAGATCCTGCAACTGGCGCGCTGGGCCTGCGTCATCGAGCAGCATTACGGCGTGGCGATGGACATGGAATGGGCCAAGGACGGTGACAGCGGCGCGCTCTACATCGTGCAGGCGCGGCCGGAAACCGTGCAGTCGCAGCGCCGCGAGGATGCGGCACTGAAAAGCTACAGCGTGAGCGATGCCGGGCCGGTGCTGCTCTCGGGGCTGGCGATCGGCGATGCCGCGGTCAACGGCCGGGTCTGCATCGTGCTCGACCCGCGCAGTGTCGAAGACTTCCCGCAGGGTGCGATCCTTGTCGCCGAGAACACCGATCCCGACTGGGTGCCGATCATGCGCAAGGCTGCGGCCATCGTCACCGATCACGGCGGCCGTACCTCGCACGCCGCGATCGTCAGCCGCGAACTCGGCGTGCCCGCCCTGATCGGCACCGGTCAGGCGACGCGGGTCCTGCACGACGCGCAGGACATTACCGTGTCCTGCGCCGAGGGCGACACCGGTCAGGTGTACGAGGGCCACGCCGAAATCTTCGCCGAATCGATCTCGCTCGACCATGTGCCGCTGACCCGCACCAAGCTGATGCTGAACCTCGCGAATCCGGCGGCGGCATTCCGCTGGTGGCGCCTGCCGGCCGACGGCGTGGGTCTGGCGCGCATGGAGTTCGTCATCAGCAACACGATCAAGGTGCATCCGATGGCACTGGCGCATCCTGAGCGCGTCAGCGACCCCGAGGCCCGCGCGCAGATCGAACAGCTCACGCGCGGCTATGCCGACCGCACCGACTACTTCGTCGAGCGGCTCGCCAGCAGCCTGGCGCGCATCGCCGCGTTCTGCCATCCGAAGCCGGTGATCGTGCGGCTGTCCGATTTCAAGTCCAACGAATACGCGAATCTGCTCGGTGGCGCCGGTTTCGAGCCGCACGAGGAGAATCCGATGCTCGGACTGCGCGGCGCCTCGCGCTACTACTCGCCGCGCTATCGCGACGGTTTCGCGCTCGAATGCCGCGCACTGCGGCGCCTGCGCGAGGTGCTGGGCTTCGACAACGTGATCGTGATGGTACCGTTCTGCCGCACCCTCGACGAAGCCGACCACGTGCTGACGGTGATGGCCGAACACGGCCTCAAACGCGGCGAACAGGGCCTCAAGATCTACGTGATGTGCGAGATTCCGGCCAACGTGATTCTGGCGGAGGATTTTGCCGCGCGCTTCGACGGCTTTTCGATCGGCAGCAATGACCTGACCCAGCTGACCCTCGGCGTGGACCGCGACTCCGACGAACTGGCGCCGCTGTTCTCCGAGCACAATCCGGCGGTCAAGCGCCTGATCGAAGACGTGATCGGGCGCGCGCACAGTGTCGACACGCCGGTGGGCCTGTGCGGCGAGGCGCCCAGCAGCCACCCCGAGTTCGCCCGTTTCCTGGTGGACGCCGGCATCGATTCGATCTCGGTCAATCCGGCGAGCTTCCTTGCCGTGAACCGCAATGTGCATCTGGCGGAGGTCGCGATCGACAATGCCACCGGCGTGCGCTGAGGGCGTGCGCGGCGGTTTTTGATCCATGTCAATGACGCGTCGCCGAGGCTCGCACAAGCTCGTCTTGTCAGAGCAGCAGAGTCACGATCATGAGCAATATCCGTAAAACGAGCGCGAGTGCGCAGCCTTCGGACGTCGTCGAGGCGCAAAAGGCACGCGAAGCCTTGCGGGCGGCATCGCATGCGGGCCCGGAACCCACGGCAGTGGCTCATCAACTGGCCTGTCGCAGCCTGGCGGAGCGGCTGCATCGATACCGCAACGGCCGCCGCGTGATCGTGCTCGGCGTGCCGCCGGCCGGTGTCGAGCTGGCCGCCGAACTCGCGCGCCAGCTCGAGGTCACCGGCGACACCCTGGTGGTGCGTGGCCTGAGTGTGCCGTCGCGGCCCGGGCGCGTGCTCGGTGCCGTCACCTCCGGCGGCGCCCTGCACATCGACGAGACCCAGGTCCAGGCACTGGACCTGGGCGCCGGCGTGCTCGAGCCGATCATCGCCAGCGAGACCGAACAACTGCGCAAGGACGAACGCCGCCACCGCGGTCCCCGGCCCCCGCTGGCGGTCGAGGGCGCCACAGTGATCCTCGTCGACGAAGGCATCAGCTCCGGTGCCACGATGCAGGCGGCGGTGTACGCGCTGCGCTCGCTGCGCCCGGCCTCGGTGGTGATCGCGGTGTGCACGGCACCGGCCGGTCTGGCGCGGCGCTACGATGAACTCGCGGACGAATTCATCTGTCTGCACGAAACGCGCAAGGCCGATACCACAGCCGCCGGCTGAGGATTCAAGCCGGTCTCAGCGGGACCCGTCTTGCCGCAGCGTATTCAGGCGGCGGTGGATCAGGCCCAGCGCGCAAGCGATGAGGGCACCGGCCAGGGCAAGTCCCGAGTCCTTCTGCGAATCCCAGACGTCGCCTTGCATGCCCAGGTAGGCCTGACCGAGATCGCCACCGAAGATCATGGCGACCGCCCATTCGATCAGCTCGTAGACCAGGGACACCGTGGCCACCACGGTGATCGGCGCGAAGCGCGACACCGCCGACCGGAGCGGCAGCCGCGGGGCGAGCAGCTCGCGCAATGGGCGATACCACAGCAGGCCGAACAGGAAGTGCACCAGACGGTCGTAGTGGTTGCGCGACAGGCCCAGCAGTTCGTTCAGGGAGATGCCGAACATGGCCTGCGTCCAGCGTTCGTAAGGGACTTCCGAATAGGTGTAGTGCGCCCCCAGCTCGTGGACGATGCCGAATGCCAGCAGCATCGCGTAGGCGGCGTGGCTCAAGGGACTGCAGCGGTGCAGGCGCAGCAGGCCCCATACCGCCGCCAGCGCCAGCAGGTTTTCCAGCGCCCAGTCCTGCCGATAGGCCGGTTGCCATGCGCAGGCGAGCCACACCGCCGCGAACGTCAGCGCGAAGGCCAGTGTGGTGCGGTCGGCGCGGGGCGGCGCGTCAGCCGCCGTTTGAGCAGGGGCGGACCCGGTATTCACCGCCTGCTCACCGCCGTGCGGTCGTGAACCCCTGGCGCCATTGTTCGAACTGGTGCCGGCTCATCGCGTAGGCGCCCTCGCGCCCGCTGATCCATATCCGCGGCGCCGGCACGGCGCAGTCGTTCGCGTGTGAATCGCCGCTTCGTTGACCGCGTCCGAACAGTCGCTGCATGTCCTCATGCAGGCTGTTCCAGACGGCGTCGGAGGAACTGGAGGCGTTCATGTCCCGGGTATGCCCGTGCATGTGCGACTCAGCCGGCGCTGAGAATCACCTTCATCGCTTTTTCCTCGGCCGCGTGGCCGAACACGCGATAGGCTTCCCCGATATCGTCGAGCGCGAATCGGTGCGTGACCAGACTGCCCGGCTTGATCGTGCCGGCCTGGACGGTCTGCAGCAGCATCGGCGTGGTATTGGTGTTGACCAGCCCGGTGGTGATCGTGACGTTGCGGATCCACAGCTTTTCGAGCTTGAGTTCCACGCTCTTGCCGTGCACGCCGACGTTGGCGACATGACCGCCGGCACCGACGATCTCCTGGCAGACATCGAAGGTCGCCGGTACGCCGACCGCTTCGATCGCCACGTCCACGCCCTTGCCGCCGGTCAGCGCCATGATCTGTTCGATCGCGTCGCCGGCGCTGGCATCGACCAGATCCGTGGCGCCCAGGCTTTTGGCCATCTCGAGCCGGCTGGCGTCCACATCGGTGACGATGATGCGGGCCGGCGCGTAGAACTGCGCGGTCAGCAGCGTGGCCATGCCGATCGGTCCGGCACCGACGATGGCGATGCTGTCGCCGGGCTTGACCTGGCCGTTGAGTACGCCGATCTCGAAGCCGGTGGGCAGGATGTCGCTGAGCATCACCAGCGCCTCTTCGTCGGCGCCTTCGGGTACCGGGTAGAGGCTGTTGTCGGCATGCGGGATGCGCACGTATTCGGCCTGGGTGCCATCGATCAGGTGGCCGAGGATCCAGCCGCCGTCCTCGCAATGCGAGTACAGCTGCTTCTTGCAATAGCCGCAGCGCCCGCAGGAGGTGATGCAGGAGATCAGCACGCGATCGCCGGGCTTGAAGTTGGTCACGCCCTCGCCGACCTGTTCGATCACGCCCAGGCCTTCATGGCCCAGGGTGCGGCCGGGCGTCACGGCCGGCACGTCACCCTTGAGGATGTGCAGATCGGTGCCGCAGATCGTGGTGTGCACGATGCGCACGATCGCATCGCCGGGTTTGCTGATTTCGGGCCTGGCCTTGTCCTGCCAGGCTTTCTTGCCGGGGCCCTGGTAGACGAGTGCTTTCATGGTGTCCATGGTGATTCTCCTGCTGCGGCTGCCGATGTGCGAAGCCACTCGGGCTTCATGGTGCGGCCAGCATCCCGGTTCGCCGCGGCGGCCGCATTGATGCGGGTCAATGTCCGGCGGCGGATGCGTCGCGACAATGCAATGGCAAAATCCTCCGGAACGCCGATGAAGAACCCAGTGATCTCACGCAAGCTCGCGCTGCTGCAATCCGAACTCAGCGACCGTCTGGAACGCATCGAAATCGATCGCGGCCGCCGCGACGAGGGCTTGCCGGCCGACTTCGCCGACCAGGCCGTCCGGCGCGCCAACGACGAGGTGCTGGATCGGCTTGCCGACAGCACACGCGCGGAACTGGCGCAGATTCAGCATGCGCTTGCGCGCCTGGAACACGACGAATTCGGCGTGTGCGAGGTCTGCGGTGGCGCCATCGAGGACGACCGGTTGCATGCGGTGCCGTATGCCACTGCCTGTCGCCGCTGCGTGCAGGCGGCCCCGGCCGACTGAACAAGGCATGGCCGGCCCGCTGAGGCCCGCCGGAATGAATCGGCGGGCCTGTTTGCAGTCAGCCCGTTTGCAACGCCTGCCGCACGCCGCTGCCGTAGTCCGGATGCACCTGGTCGAACAGCGCCAGCTGCCGCTCCACAATTTCGACGGGAACGCCCTGCATCGCCGCAGCGATATTGCCGAACAGCCGCTGCTTCTGCGCGGCATCGAACAGATTGAACAACGCGCGCGGCTGGCCGAAGTCGTCATTGCCCTCGCGGTGGTCGTAGCGCGCGGCGTCGCCGGAGATGCGCAGCGGCGGCTCGGCCATTTCGGGATTCGCCAGCGGGCCGCCGAAGGAGTTCGGCTCGTAGAACGCATCCGCATTCGGAAAGTTCGGCGCGAAGCGCATCGGCCCGTCCTTGTGATAGTGGTGCACCGGGCAGCGCGGCCGGTTGACCGGCAGTGCCTCGTAGTGCGTGCCGAGGCGGTAGCGGTGCGAATCCGGGTAGCTGAAGATGCGCGCCTGCAGCATCTTGTCCGGCGAAAACCCGATCCCGGGCACTGCATTGCTCGGGCTGAAGGCGAGCTGCTCGATTTCGGCGAAGTAGTTGTCCGGTATCCGGTTGAGTTCGAACACGCCGACCTCGACCAGCGGATAGTCCTTGTGCGGCCACACCTTGGTCAGATCGAAGGGGTTGTAGGGCGTCTTGTCGGCGTCGAGTTCGGGCATCAGCTGCACGTACATCGTCCATTTCGGAAACTCGCCGCGCTGGATGGCGCCGTAGAGGTCTTCCTGCGCCGATTCGCGCGTCCTGCCGACGATCTGCTCGGCTTCGGCGTTGGTCCAGTGCTTGTGACCCTGCTGCGTCTTGAAGTGGAACTTGACCCAGTGGCGCTCGCCGGCCGCGTTCCAGAACGAATAGGTATGCGAGCCGTAGCCATTGATATGGCGTACGCCGATCGGCAGGCCGCGGTCGGAGAACAGCGTGGTGAGCTGGTGCAGCGATTCGGGCGATTGCGACCAGAAGTCCCACATCGCCGTCGGTGAACGCAGGTTGGTTCGTGGATGGCGCTTCTGGGTGTGGATGAAGTCCGGAAACTTGATCGCGTCGCGCACGAAGAACACCGGCGTGTTGTTGCCGACCATGTCCCAGTTGCCCTGCTCGGTATAGAACTTCAGCGCGAAGCCGCGCACGTCACGCTCGGCGTCCGCCGCGCCCTGTTCGCCGGCCACCGTCGAGAATCGGCCGATCATCTCGGTCTGCTTGCCGATCGTCTCGAACAGCCTGGCGCGTGTGTAGCGCGTGATGTCGTGGGTGACGGTGAAGGTTCCGTAGGCGCCGCAACCCTTGGCGTGCACCACGCGTTCGGGAATCCGCTCGCGGTTCTGGTGGGCGAGCTTTTCGAGCAGTTGCCAGTCCTGCAGCAGGGTCGGCCCGCGCGGTCCGGCCGTCAGGCTGTTCTGGTTGTCGGCGATCGGCGCGCCGGCCGTCGTCGTCTGATAGGGACAATCGTTCATGTTTTGGCTCCACCCCTTTGGAGCCAAACAACCTGGGCCATGATTCGGCGTGCGGCATTGACCTCGGTCAAGTCGGGCGCATTTTCTTGATCGTGCCGATCTGGACTCAGCCGCAGAAGCCGGCGATCCAGCGGCTCGCGGGTGTCCACGCGACGATCCAGACGCCGCTGGCGAGCAGCAGCAGGGCTTGCAGCCTGGACTCCAGACCGCGTGGCACGCGTGCGCGCAGCATTCGGCCGAGACGTCCCGAGGCCAGCAGCAAGGGCGAGGCGCCGATGCCGAAGGCCAGGCTCAGCGCGGCGCCGTGGACGCCGCCGCCGCTGAGGGCGGCCAGTCCCAATACGCCATACAGCAGGCCACAGGGCAGCAGCCCCCACAGCAGGCCGCGCACATAGGCGGGGAGTCGCCGGCCCGCCGCCGGTGTCGGTGTGCAACAGGCGGGCTGCTGGCCTGGTGTGCGCCAGCGCCACCCGGCCAGCAGCACCAGGCCGATCGCCGCCGCCCAGCGCAGGCCGCTGAGCAGACCCAGGCGCTCCATCTGCCAGAGGATGCCGCCGCCGAGCGCGCCGGCGATGGCACCCAGCAGCATGTAGGCGCTGAGCCGGCCCAGATGCAGGCGCATGGTGTCGAGCCCGTGGCCCGGCCGGCTTCCGAGCTGTGCCAGCGGCGCGCACATCAGCGCGCAGTGCGGGCTGCTGGCGAGTCCCAATGCGAACAGCGCGGGCACGCTCAGGGCGGTGGCTGCGACGGACACGGTGAAGCTCAGTCCTCGTCGTCGGGCATGCGCTGGCCGATCTGCTTGAGGTCTTCGAACTGTCCGCTGCGCACGGCCATGAACAGGAAGCCGCCGGCCAGTGCGGTGAACAGCAGGCCCAGCGGAATCAGCACGAACAGGCTGCTCATGCGGCGTGCTCCGGGGTGGATTGCGGCGTCCAGTCGACGGCCTTGGTCGCCGGCCGGCGTGCCAGGCGCAAGGCATTGAGCACCACGGTGACCGAGCTGATGCCCATGCCCAGCGCCGCGATCCAGGGGGTGACCATACCCATCAGCGCCAGCGGAACGGCGGCCAGGTTGTAGCCCACGGCCCAGACCAGATTCTCGCGAATGCGCTGCTGCGCCTCGCGTGCGACCGCCAGGGCTTCGGGCAGCCCATCGAGGCCGCTGCCGGTGATCAGCAGATCGGCCTGCGATTGCGCCAGCGCGGCGCCCGAGGCGAGCGCGGTGGAGACGTCGGCGGCCGCCAGTGTGGGTGCGTCATTGATGCCATCGCCGACCATCCACAGCCGTTCGCCCTGGGCGCGCATCATCTGCAGTTCGGTGAGTTTCTGGTCGGGCTTGAGCTGGGCCAGGTAGTCGTCGACGCCGAGGCGGGCGGCGGTCTCGGCCACGGCGCGCTCGCTGTCGCCGCTGAGGATCGAGACCCGCAGGCCTTGCGTCATGAGTTGCTGGACCACGCCGACGGCTTCGGGCCGCAGGGCGTGCGCCAGGCCGAAGCGCGCGAGACGGCGTTCGCCCGCGTACAGCGCGATCCAGGTCAGATCGTCGTCGCTGCCCGGATCCGCCAGCAGACGGTATTCGATGCCGTCGATGCGTCCGCACACGCCGAGGCCGGGCAGGGATTCCTGCGCTTCGGCGCGCAATGCGGTGGACATGCCGGCGAAGGCCGTGGCCACCGGATGGCGGATGCCGCGTTCCAGTGCGGCGGCGATTTCGAGCATGCGCGTTTCGTCCTCGCCGTCGCAGACCCAGAGATGCACCTGCCGCATCTCGCCGGTGGTGAGGGTACCGGTCTTGTCGAAACAGACATGGTCGATCTGCGGCAGCCGCAGCAGCGCGTCGGCGCGGCTCAGCAGCAGTCCGCTGGCGGCGAGGCGCGAGGAGGCCGCGGCCAGCACCACCGGGGTGGCCAGCGACAGCGCGCAGGGGCAGGTCACCACCAGCACTGCGAGCGCCACCTGAAAGGCCGCCTCGGGACTCTGCGGATACCAGTACAGCGCGCCGCCGGCCGCGGCCAGCAGCACCGCGATCACGATCCGGCCGGCGACGCGGTCGGCCAGGATCTGGACGCGGGGCTGCTGCGTCTGCGCGTGATGGATCATGCGGTTGATGTGCGACAGCGTGGTCGATTGCTGTGCCGCGCTGACGCGCAGCCGCAGCGGTGCGCCGCCGAGATTGACGGCGCCGGCGTAGACCGCGTCGCCGGCGTGCCGCACGGCGGGATCGGCTTCGCCGCTGAGCAGCGATTCGTCGAGTTCGGCCACGGCGCAAAGCAATTGACCGTCGGCGGCCAGCGCCGCGCCAGGCGGCACCACGATGACGTCACCGATCGCGAGCGAGGCGCTCGAAACCTCCGCCAGACCGTCCTGATCTTCCCGCAGGGCGGTGAGCGGCTGCGCCGAAGCCAGCGTACGCAGCCGCGCCGTGGCTTCGGCGCGGCCCTGTCCCTCGAACCAGCGCGCCACCAGTAGCAGGAACACGAACATCGTCACCGAATCGAAATAGACGTGGCCACTGCCGCGCAGCACGTTGACGCAGCTCGCGGCGTAGGCCATCAGCAGGGCCAGGCTGACCGGCACGTCCATGTTGACGCGGCGTTCGCGCAGGGCGCGCGCGGCGCTGTCAAGCAGCGGCCAGGCGCAGTAGAGCAGCACCGGTGTCGCCATGATCCATTGCGCGTAGCGCATCAGCAGCTCGATCGCGGGTTCCAGCGGTGCGTCGATGAAGTATTGGGTGGCGGCCAGCATCATCACCTGCATGCCGAGCAGACCGGCGCTGCCGAGACGCAGCAGCATCGCGCCGCGTTCACGCTGCTGACCGCGCAGCGAGGGTTCGGGATTGAGCGGACCCGGCGTGAATCCGGCCTGCTCGACGGCGGCAAACAGCTGCGAGGCGCGCGCCGCGCGTTCGTCCCAGACCAGTTCGGCGGTGCCGGTGGACAGGTTCACGCGGGCGCTGCGCGTCAGCGGCGCCAGCGCGTCCTGGATATGGCGCACGCAGTTCTGGCAGTGCATGCCTTCGATGCGCAGGATCATCTCGCGCCGGCCGTCGGCGCGACGGTGGCTCACGGCCTCCAGCGTGTCCGCTGCGTCGTAGAGCGACCAGTCGCGGGGCGCGCTCATTTTTCGGGCTGATCCTCGATGACATGGCCGAAGCGGTCCACCCGCTGCGGGGTGTCGTGGGACGGCGAGTGGATCGCCAGCGCCAGCGTGACGAAGCCCGCGATCACCGCGGATATCGGCAGCAGGATCACCAGCACCAGTTCCAGCGACCAGACGCGCGGCGCAGGTTCGGTACCAGGCGGGACAGGATCATGCGCGCTCATGGCGAAGCTCCGAAGAATCGCGCCTCGCGGCGCCGGTGGATGTCGGGCTGCCCGCTGGCGGCGACCTCGAACTCGATCGTCTGTGCCGGCGGCAAGCCCTCCGGGGACATGCGCGCGCTGAGGATCACCGAGCGTGTCTCTTCGGGCTGGACCTCGACCTCGTTGACGCTCAGCTCCACGGCCGAGCCATCCTCGCGCAGCGCACGAATGTTCAGCGTGTGCGCCGCCTCGCTCTTGTTGCCGATCTTCAGGGTGTAGACGTTGACGATGCTGCCGTCGGCCATTTCGCGATAGAGCTGGCGGCGGTCGCGCAGTACGTCCAGTTCCAGCGGCGAACGCAACAGCACGGTGGCGGCGAGGCCGCAAAGAAGGATCAGCCAGATCACGCCGTAGCCGATGCTGCGCGGGCGCAGCATGCGGAAGCGGCCTTCCTGCTCGTGGCGTTCGCTGGTGTAGCGCACCAGGCCGCGCGGCTTGCCGACGTGATCCATCACGCCGTTGCAGGCATCCACGCAGGCGGCGCAGGCGATGCACTCGTATTGCAGGCCTTCGCGGATGTCGATGCCCACCGGGCAGACCTGTACGCACAGGGTGCAGTCCACGCAGTCGCCCGGCGGCAGCTCGGCCAGCTTGGCCAAGCCCTTGCGCGGCTCGCCGCGCGCGGCGTCGTAGCCGATGATCAGCGTGTCCTTGTCGAACATCGCCGACTGGAAGCGGGCATAGGGGCACATGTACTTGCAGACCTGCTCGCGCATGAAGCCGGCGTTGCCCCAGGTGGCGAAGCCGTAGAACAGCGACCAGAACAGGGGCCAGCCGGAGAGCTGCAGGCTGGCCGCGGCCGGGAACAGTTCGCGTGCCGGCACGAAGAAGGCGACGAAGCTCAGGCCGGTCCACAAGGCGAACAGCAGCCAGGCGAGGTGCTTGGCGCCCTTGATGCCGAGCTTGCGTGGCCCCCAGGGCGCGGCGTCGAGCTTCTGGCGCTGATGGCGGTCGCCTTCGATGCGCTGCTCGATCCACAGGAAGGCCTCGGTCCACACCGTCTGCGGGCAGGCGAAGCCGCACCACAGCCGGCCGGCCAGGGTGGTGAAGAAGAACAGCGTCATCGCCGCCGTGGCCAGCATCAGCGTGAGCAGAATCAGGTCCTGCGGGAACAGCGTCAGGCCGAGGATATGGAAGCGGCGCGCCGGCAGATCGAACAACACCAGCGGCTGTCCGTTCCAGCTCAGCCAGGGCAGCAGATAGAACAGGCCGAGCAGCACCAACGCCGCGATGCGGCGCAGCTGTGCGTAACGGCCCTTGACCTTGCGCGGGTAGATCTTCTCCGCCGAGGCGTAGAGCGACTGCGTGGCCGCCGGTGTCTCGCTCATGGCATGTGCGGTCCGCGCGCCGGCGTGGCGAGCAGCAACATCAGGAACGCCATCGGTGCGCTCGCCAGCGCCCAGCTCAGCAGGAACCAGAGCGTCAGCGTCTCCATCGTGTAGTGCCCGTTGACGTCCATGGCCGGCGGCAGAAACAGCAGCAGCATCGTCGACAGCAGCGCGGTCCAGAAGCTGCACCACAGCAGCACCGCGGTCATGCGCCGCGGGCGGCTCCAGGCCGCGCGTGCGTCGCGGGGTTCGACCGAGGTCATGGCGCGCGCGCCACTGCGGCGCCGGCGTCGGACGAAAGACCCAGCACATAGGCCGCCAGCAGACGCCGTTCGGTGTCCGTCAGCAATTCGCCGAAGGCCGGCATTTCGCTCTTCTGGCCGAACAGGATGGTCTGGCGAATCTGGTCGGGCGAGCCGCCGTGCAGCCAGGTGTCATCGTTCAGTCGCGGTGCGCCCAGGGCGAGGTTGCCGCTGCCGTCCGCCGAGTGGCAGGCGGCACAGGTGATCGCGAACTTCTTCTGGCCAAGCTGTTCGTCGGCACGACGCGGTTCCTCGCCCGTGTGCAGTTTGCTGACATAGGCCACCAGTCCGCTCACCTCCTCGGGCGTGAGCGCCGTAAGGAATGTGGGCATCTGGCCGCGCCGCCCCTGGCTGATCGTGGTGTACACCTGTTCGGCGGAACCGCCGTACAGCCAGTCGTCGTCGCTGAGGTTCGGAAATCCGATCGCACCGTGCGCATCGTCGCCGTGGCAGCCGGCGCAATTGTTGGTGAACAGCTTGGCGCCCATGCTGCGCGCACCGGCGTGATCCTTGAGCTGTTCGATGCCGAGATCGTCGTAGCGGGCATAGACCGCATGACGCCGCGCCTCGACTTCGGCGAGGCGCTCGTTGTGTTGCTGATGCGAGGTCCAGCCCAGACGTCCGGCGAAGTTGCCGAGGCCCGGATAGAACAGCAGATAGCCCAGTCCGAAGATGATCGTCAGCACGAACAGGTTGAGCCACCAGCGTGGCAGCGGGTTGTTGTATTCGCGCAGATCGTCATCCCAGACATGCCCGGTCTCGGCGCCTTCGGCGACCTCGTCGGGACGGCGGCGCGAGGTCCAGATCAGCAGCCACAAGCAGGCGACGATGTTGGCGATGACCACAGCGGCAACGACGAGACTCCAGGTGGACGTCATGACTCCGACTCCGAGTCGTCGAGCGGCAGCTGCGCCGCCTCTTCGAAAGTGCTTTTGCGGGAGGGGGAATAGGCGTAGACGCAAATGCCGAGAAAAGTGGCAAAGGCGAAGACCGTGACCAGGCCCTGCAGCAGTCCGTCCATCATGGCGCGGCCTCCGTTGTGGCCCCGGCGCTCGGGACCGGGTCCCTCGGCGAGGCTTTAAGACTTTGTAGGAAGGCGATCAGCGCGGTGAGCTTGGTTTCGCCCTTGACGGCCTCCGGCGCCGCCGCGATGTCGTCCTCGGTGTAGGGCACGCCGCTGCGTTTGAGTGCGCGCATCATCGCCTGCACCTGCTCGCCGCCGAACCACTGTTCGGCCAGCCAGGGATAACCCGGCATGTTGGATTCGGGCACGAGGTCGCGTGGGTTCATCAGATGCATACGGTGCCACTGGTCTGAATAGCGGCCGCCGACGCGGGACAGGTCCGGCCCGGTGCGCTTGGAGCCCCACTGGAACGGATGGTCGTAGACCGATTCACCGGCGATCGAGTAGGGGCCGTAGCGCAGGGTTTCCTCGTGCAGCGAACGCACCTGTTGCGAGTGGCAGCCGTAGCAGCCTTCGCGGACGTAGACTTCGCGACCGGCCACCTGCAACGGGCTCAGCGGCTTCACGCCGGGCGCCGGTTCGTCGAGATGGCTGCCCAGCATCAGCGGCACGATCTCGACGAAACCGCCGACGGCAATTACCCCGGCGATCAGCACCGCCATCAAGCCGATATTGCGTTCGACCTTCTCGTGACCGGCACTCATTTCGCGACTCCAAGCAGGGCGTGTTCACTTGGGGTCGCCAGTCGTTCCGGCTGCACCGTGCGCCAGACGTTCCAGGCCATGATGAACATGCCGGACAGATACAGGACGCCGCCGAGCAGGCGCACCGCGTAGTAGGGATAGGTGGCGCGCAGCGATTCGACGAAGCTGTAGCTGAGCGTTCCGTCGGCATCCACCGCACGCCACATCAGGCCCTGCATCACACCGGCGATCCACATCGCCACGATGTAGAGCACGATGCCGATGGTCGCCAGCCAGAAGTGCAGGTTGATCGCCGGTACAGAGTGCATCTCGTGTTTGCCGTAAAGGCGCGGGATCAGCGCGTACAGCGAACCGATCGAGATCAGGCCGACCCAGCCCAGTGCACCCGAATGCACATGGCCGATGGTCCAGTCCGTGTAGTGGGACAGTGCATTGACGGTCTTGACCGCCATCATCGGCCCCTCGAAGGTGCTCATGCCGTAGAACGACAGCGACACGATCAGGAATTTGATGATGGGATCGGTGCGCAGCTTGTGCCAGGCGCCGGACAGCGTCATCACGCCATTGATCATGCCGCCCCAGCTCGGCGCCAGCAGGATCAGCGAGAACACCATGCCCACGCTCTGCACCCAGTCGGGCAGCGAGGTGTACAGCAGATGGTGCGGGCCGGCCCACATGTAGGTGGAGATCAGCGCCCAGAAATGCACGATCGAAAGCCGGTAGCTGTAGATCGGCTTGCCCACCTGCTTGGGCACGAAGTAGTACATCATTCCAAGGAAGCCGGCGGTCAGGAAGAAGCCCACCGCGTTGTGGCCGTACCACCACTGCACCATGGCATCCACGGTGCCACCGTAGATCGGATACGACTGCGTGGCCGAGAACGGGATGACGATGTTGTTGACGATGTGCAGGATCGCCACCGCCAGAATGAAGGCGCCGAAGAACCAGTTGGCCACGTAGATGTGGTCCACCTTGCGTTTCACGATCGTGCCGAAGAACACCACCGCGTAACTGACCCAGACCACTGCGATGAGGATGTCGATCGGCCATTCCAGTTCCGCGTATTCGCGGCTCTGGGTGATGCCCATCGGCAGGGTGATGGCGGCGGCCACGATCACCAGCTGCCAGCCCCAGAACGTGAACATCGCCAGACGCGGCAGGAACAGCCGGGCCTGGCAGGTGCGTTGCACCACGTAGTACGAGGTGGCGAACAGCGCCGAACCGCCGAAAGCGAAGATCACGGCATTGGTATGCAGTGGGCGCAGTCGTGAATACGTGAGATAGGGCACATCGAAGTTCAGCGCCGGCCACAGCAACTGCGAGGCGATGAGCACGCCGACCGACATGCCGACGATGCCCCAGAGCACCGTGGTCAAGGCGAAGCGGCGGACGACCTCGTCGTCGTAGTGGTGGACTACGCTCGCGGTAGAGAAATTGGACACGAAAAGACTCTCGGCTACAGGTTCGGCGTGGAGTGTCGGTTCAGGGCGGCGGGCGGACATTGACGGCGATCAATACCGAGCCCCGAGCCCTGGGTGATTCCGGCGTGCAGGACGGTTGCCTGCGCCGATGCTCAGGCGGGGGCGCTGAGTTCCTCGTAGGCGGTGAGCGCGTCGGCTGCGTACATCAGCGAGGGGCCGCCGCCCATGTAGACCGCCATGCCCAGCGTTTCCTCGAACTCCGCGCGCGTGGTGCCGTGCTTGATCAGCGCCTGGGTATGGAAGCCGATGCAGGCATCGCAGCGCGCCGCCACGCCCAGGGCCAGCGCGATCAGCTCCTTGGTCTTGGCGTCCAGCGCGCCGTCCTTGCCGGCGGCCTGCGCCAGGGCACCGAAGCCTTTCATGACCTCCGGAATGTCCCCGCGAAGTTTCGCCAGCGACTTGGAAACGTCATGCGTGATGCTGCGATAGCTCTTGCTCATGGGGCGGGGTGTCCTGAAGCGCTCTGACGGTGGGGTCCGCAACAGGTTCCGGTACCTCAGCTGCGGCCGCATTGACCGGCATCAATCGCAAGCCCGTGATGCGGCTGCGCTTGACCCGGATCAATGCGCTGGGCGCGAGGTCGGCCCAGGCTTGCGGCCGCAATCAGGAACGCCGATGACCACCGCCGAACTCACCCCGTCCGCCGCGCTGCCCGCCGACTTGCTCGCGCGGGAAATGCGCGGCCCGCGCTACACCTCTTATCCCACGGCCCTGGTCTTCGATACCCGTTTCGGTGTGGCCGACTGGTGTCAGGCGGCCCGCGTCTCGGCGCGCGGTGGCCAGGCCCTGTCGCTGTACGTGCACATTCCGTTCTGTGCCAGCAACTGCTTCTATTGCGGCTGCAAGCGTGTGATCTCGCGTTCGCGCACGCGCATCCGCGGCTATCTGGAGTCCCTGCTGCACGAGATCGAAATGCAGTCGCGGCTGATGCAGCCTTCGCCCGAAGTGCTGCAACTGCACCTGGGCGGCGGTACGCCGAACAGTCTGTCGACCGGCGAACTCGCGGTCCTGCTGGAGGCCTTGCGCAGTCATTTCCGCTTCGCCCCGGAGGCGCGGCTGGAGTGCTCGATGGAAGTCGATCCGCGCCTCGCCACCTCGGCGGACATCGACGCCTGGCGCGAGCTCGGCTTCAATCGTCTGTCGTTCGGCGTGCAGGATGTCGATGCGGTGGTGCAGACCGCGATCAATCGTCGGCAGAGCAGCCTGCATCTGGCCGAACTCACCGCCGCCGCGCGACAGGCGGGCTTTTCCAGCCTCAACTACGATCTGGTCTACGGCCTGCCGATGCAGTCGCCGGCGCGCTTCGAGGCCACGCTGGACTTCGTGCTGGCACAGCGGCCCGATCGAGTCGCTGCCTATCACTATGCGCATCTGCCAGCGCGCTTCCCGGCGCAGCGGGCTATCGACGAGCAATGCCTGCCGAACCAGACGCAGCGGCAGTGGCTGCGGGAACGCATCCATCAGCGTCTGCGCCAGGCCGGTTATGTCGCCATCGGTCTGGACCACTACGCCCTGCCGGGTGACGAGCTGGCGCGCGCCTTTGCCGGCGGCCGTCTGCACCGCAATTTCCAAGGCTATTCGACCCGGCCGGACTGCGAGCTGCTGGGCCTGGGCGCCAGCGCCATTTCCAGGCTCGGCGGCTGCTACGCCCAGAACGAGGCGACCGAGCAAGGCTATCGTCTGGCAGTCGATACCGGACATTATCCGGTCGCGCGCGGCTATCGTCTCACCGACGAGGACCGGCTTCGCGCCGCCGTCATCGAGTCGATCATGTGCCGCGGTGAGGCCGATTTCTCGGAACTGCCGTCTGGCCGCTTTGCGCCGGAACTGGAACGCCTGCGGGCACTCGATCCCGCGCACACCTGGCTCGAATGCGGGCCATGGGGCCTGCGTGTCTCGGAAGCGGGACGCAGCCTGCTGCGTGTGGTGGCGATGGTCTTCGACGCCCATCTCGGGCGCGCCGAAGTGCCGGCGACGCGCTATTCCAAGCTGGCCTGAAGCGGCCGACACCGTTCACAGGCTCTGAAGGCTCGCGGCGGCTTCGACTGCCGGGAGGGCTGTGGCATCCTTGCACGGATGAGCCCTCCCGTTGCCCAAAACACCGCCGCGCTGGCCGAAGCTCTGGAACGCCACCGGGCGATTCTGGATACGGCGGTGGACGGCATCATCACCATCGATGATCGCGGCATCATCGAGAGTTTCAACCATGCCGCCGAGCGGATGTTCGGCTATGCCGCCGACGAGGTGATCGGGCGCAACATCCGGCTGCTGATGCCGCAGCCCTATCGTCGCGATCATGACCAGTACATTGAGAACTATCTGTCGACCGGGCAGGCCAGGATCATCGGCATCGGCCGCGAGGTCGAAGGCTTGCGCAAGGACGGCACGGTGTTTCCGATGGACCTCGCGGTGGGGGCGGTGCATCTGCCGGAGCGCCTGCTGTTCACCGGCATCACTCGCGATATTTCCGACCGTAAGGCGGTGGAGGCGGAAGGGCGCCGCCGGCTCAATGACCTGGCGCACACCTCCCGGCTGACCGCGCTCGGCGAGATGGCGACCGGCCTTGCGCACGAGGTCAATCAGCCGCTGACGGCCATCATCAGCCATGCCTCGGCCTGTCTGCGCATGCTCGGCAGCGGCCACGCGGATGAGGCGCTGATGCGCGAATCCCTGCAACAGATCGCGCGCCAGGGCGAACGCGCCGGTGAGGTGATCAAGCGTCTGCGCGGCTTCGTCAGAAAGGGGGAAATGGCCTTCCGCGAGGACGATCTCAACGCCGTCGTGCGCGATGTGTTGTGGCTGGTGGGACACGAGATCAAGGCGGCGCAGATCGAAGTGGACCTGCAACTGGAGGACAATCTGCCGGCGGCGCAGATGGATCGTGTGCAGGTCGAGCAGGTGGTCTTCAATCTGGTGCGCAATGCCATCGAAGCGATGGCGCAGACGCCCGCCGCTCAGCGCCGGCTCACGCTGTACACCTCGAGTGCGCAATGGCGCGAGGCGCCGGCGATCCGTTTTTGCGTGCAGGACAGCGGTCCCGGCTTCGGCGGACTGGACCCGGCGCGTCTGTTCGATGCCTATTTCACGACCAAGCCGGACGGACTGGGACAGGGCCTTTCGATCTGTCGTTCGATCATCGAAACGCATGATGGCCACATCGCGGCCGAAGTCAGCGACAGCGGCAGTGCACGGCTGCAATTCGTGCTGCCGCAGGTGCAGCTGACGTGACGCAGCAGACCCCGGTGGTGTTCGTCGTCGATGACGACGAGGCCGTGCGCAGTGGTCTGCGCATGCTGCTGGCCTCGGCTGGGCTGGACTCGCGCTGCTACGGCAACGCGCTGGAGTTTCTGGAGGCGGCCACGCCCGAGCAGGGCGGCTGCCTGTTGCTGGACGTGCGCATGCCGGGCCTGTCCGGGCTCGATCTGCACGAACGTCTGATCGCCAAGGGCGTCACCCTGCCGGTGATCATACTCACCGGCCACGGCGACGTACCGATGGCGGTGCGCGCGATGAAGCGCGGCGCCTTCGACTTCATCCAGAAACCGTTCAACGACCAGTTTCTGCTGGACCGGATCAACGCCGCCTTGCAGCGCGACAGTGAGTGCCGTGGCCAGCAACGGGAGGCCGCCGCCCTGCGCGACAGGCTGGCCCGGCTGACCACGCGCGAACACGAGGTCATGCGCCATCTGGTACGCGGTGAGGCCAACAAGGTGATCGCCGCCGAACTCGGCATCAGCGAACGCACGATCGAACTGCATCGCGCACGCTGCATGGAGAAGCTCGACTGCCGTTCGGTGGCCCAGCTGGTTCATCTCGTGCTGCGCGCCGAATCGGGTACTGACGCAGGTCAATGAGCCGCTGCGGCTTCTGACGTCCAATGCCTGCTCATTCTCGCAGGGTCGTCGACCTTTCATCCTTAACCGTGATTGCGAACCCCGCCCTGATTGCCGCCACTTCGCCCAGACCGGACCCGAATGCCGTCGTCTATATCGTGGAAGACGATTCGGCGGTCCGGTCCGCGCTGGATCTGCTGGCGCGCTGCTGCGGTTGGCGCGCCTGCAGCTTCGCCAGCGGCCGCGAGTTCCTCGACAGCGAGATCCACGAAGCCGGCAGCTGTCTGGTGCTCGACCTCAACATGCCGCAAATGGACGGCGAGACCGTGCTGCGTCGCCTGCGTGAGCGTGGCTCGGGGCTGCCGGTGCTGGTCATCACCGGCGATCGCAGCGGCGCGCAACTGGAGCGTGTGCGTCGGCTGGGCGTATACGAGGTGCTGCAAAAGCCGTTTGGAGACGATGCGTTTCAGAGTGCGGTGCAGGGCTGTCTGAGCGGTCAGGCAGCACCGAGCGACGCCGCCGATACGTAGTTTCCCGTACGTGGTTTCCGCAAGGGGGCTACGCGTAACACCGAATGGTGGCGGATGCGGCAGGACAACACACTGGGGCACCTCGAATTCAGCCTGTCTCACGGAGCCCGCCATGTCCGCCACCGCACCCTGCACCGATTGTCCGCGTCAAAGCCGCTGTCTCGGCGGTCTGCTGGTCGAAGGCATGACGCCCGCACAGACGCAGTCCACCGGGGTGAGTCGTACCGTACTCGACAAGGGTGAGCACCTGTACCGCATCGGCGATCGGGCCGAACACCTGTATCTGGTGCGCGGCGGTGCGCTGAAAACCTATGTGGTGTCCGCCGACGGCGACGAGGAAATCCGCGGCTTTCAGTTGGCCGAGGACATCGTCGGGCTGGATGCGATCTGCAATCCGGAATTTCGCGCCAGTGCGCGCGCCTTGTCGCGAACCTGGGTGTGCCGGCTGCCGATTGCCGCGGTGCGCGCACGCATGCTCGAAACCGTGCGGTTCCGGGACCGGATACTCAGCGCCCTGGGCCATGAATTCGACCGCCTGCACGGCATGCTGCATCGCGAACGCTGCAGCGCCGACCAGCGCGTCGCCGCGTTCCTGCTGAGCCAGCTCGACGCCACGGTCACGCCGGGCAGCGAGATCGAACTGCCGATGTCGCGCGTCGATCTCGGACGCTATCTGGACCTGGCGACGGAAACCGTGTCGCGCGTCTTCACCCGGTTGCAGTCACGCAAGGTTCTGCGCAAGCAGGGCACGCGCTGCGAGGTGGTCGACCGCGATGCCCTGTGCGCCCTGGCCTGAGGTGGCGCCGGCTGGATTCCGGATCAGGTCTGCGACTTGTCCGGAATGACGGGAGCGGACCGGTCAGTCGAAGCGATAGCCGGATACGCGTGTCTCGAGCACGCGATCGCTGAATACGCGTCGGCCCCTGCCTTGGCCGCCGGCGCCAGCCGCCACCATCAACGGAATCAGGTGTTCCTCGGCCGCTGGCGGATGGCATTGCCGCGCCTGCGGCGCGTGCTCCCAGGCGGCCAGCCGGGCTTCGCGCTCGGCCGGCGGTGCCTCCACCGTGGCCGTCAGCCACTCGTCGAAGGCGTCCGCCACCGGCGTGAAGCGTGGGTCGCCATAGGCGCGCATGTTGTGGAAGCTCATGCCGCTACCCACGATCAGTACGTCCTGGTCACGTAGTGCTTCCAGCGCATGGCCAGCGTCGATGTGCACCTTGGGATTCAGGTCGCCGCGCAAGGACAGCTGCAACACCGGAATCTGCGCGTCGGGAAACATCAGCAGCAGGGGGATGAACACGCCGTGGTCCAGGCCGCGATCATCGATGCTGTCGGTCTCGAAACCGGCCTCGCTCAGGGTCTGGCGCACGGTTTCGGCCAGGGCCGGTAGTCCTGGTGCGTCGTAGCGCAACTGGTACGTATGCGGCGGAAAGCCGTAGTAGTCGAACAGCAAGCCGGGGTGTGTCGCGGCGTTCACCGTGAATCGATCTGGCGTCCAGTGCCCGGAGACGATCAGGATCGCGCTGGGCGGGCGGGGTAGGCTGTCCGCGATCCCGCGCAGGAAGGCCTCCATCGTTTTCCAAGTGTCGGCGGGATCCCAATCCATGAAGAAGCAGGGGCCGCCGCCATGCGGGATGAAGAAGCTCGGCATGCGCTCGTTGGCGTTATCTTCGTGGGTGCTCATCGCGCCATTATGACCCGCCAAGCGCATCGTCCACATGGACGTTGGTCTGCGGTCTTGGGCGGCCTCAGTCCGTCTGCACGTGTACCGAGAATCCGTCCCGGCCGGGCGCGAGGTCGCTGCGTAGCGTCATCGCCGGAATCTCGTAGTCGCCGCCGTTCTGTTGGCGGAAGGCGATGGGGAGCGTGGTCTCTAGCGTATCCAGCCGCTGAGTCAGAGCCGCCGTATGCCGAGTGAAGGCCGCAGCGTCCACGGAGCCGGCGTGGTGCACGATGTATGGTGGCAGCACCTCGAATCCCGGGTAGTACAGGATGCCGTGCTGAATCGGAAACAGCAGATCGTCGATCGGACCATTGATGCCGCGCGGGCCGTAGTGGGATTCCCAGCCGCCGGTACTCACCACCAGCATCGCACGCTTGCCGGCCATCACGCCCTCGCCATAGCGGTCGCCCCAGCGCCGCTCGGAGTGCTCGCCAATGCCGTAGGCAAAGCCGTTCGCATACACGCGATCCACCCAGCCCTTGAGGATCGCGGGCATCGAGAACCACCACAGCGGGAACTGAAGAATCAGCAGGTTCGCCCACAGCAACTTGCGCTGTTCTTCCGCGACATCGGCGGGCTGTGTGCCTTCGCTATACGCGCGGCCTGAATCCATGGCCGGCTCGAAACGAGTGCCGGCTGGTCGTTCGACAAAATCCGAGGCATCCAGCGGCGATTTCCAGCGCATGCGGTACAGGTCGGAAACGTTCACCGCATGGCCGGCACGCTGGAGTTGTTCGACCATGTGGGTCTTGAGTGACCCGTTCAGGGATGCGGGTTCCGGATGGGCATGGACAATCAGTACGTTCATGGCAGCACTCTCGAGTTCCGACGCGGTGCGAGCCAGGCTAGGGCTGTGGTAGATATAGTTGAAATGAATTTCAGAAATATCAGCTATTGTCATGAACAATTTTCGCAGGCTCGACCTGAACCTGTTGATCACGTTGGACGTACTGCTGGCCGAGCGCAACGTCACGCGGGCTGCGGAACGCCTGCACCTGTCGCAACCTTCGGTCAGCGTGCAGCTCGCCAAATTGCGGGATTACTTCGGTGATCCGCTGCTGTTGCCGGGGCCGCGAGGCATGCGCCCCACCACACGTGCACTGGCGCTTGCGGAGCCCTTGCGTCTGGCGCTGACGGAACTCGACAGCGCGGTCCTGCAATCGTCGGCGTTTGATCCCGCGCGCGCCGACCGCAGCTGGCGCGTCGCGGCCGCGGACTACGGTGAAGGCGTGATCCTGATTCCGGCATTGCCGCAATTGCGTACCGCGGCGCCGGGCAGCCGTCTGGCGATACTGCCCTTGCAGCCGTCGAAGATCGCGACCTCCATGGGAAACGGTGAACTTGATCTGTGTCTGCACACGAGCCATGACGCGCCGTCCGGGCTGCGCAGTCGCACTCTGTTCAAGGAACACTACGTGCTGGTTGGCCGAGCCGGCCACCCGAAGCTCCGGCGCCGCCCCAGCCTGAAGCAGTTTCGCGCCTTGGAGCATGTGGTCGTGTCGCCCGATGGGGGCGGTTTCGTCGGTGTCACCGATCAGTTGCTGACGCAGGCCGGTCTGTCCCGCCGGGTGGTGCTGTCCGTTCCGCGCTTTCGGTCGGCGGTTTCCGCCGTCGCCGGTTCCGATCTGGTGGCGATGCTGCCCGCCCGCCTGGTGGCTGGGCACGAGGAGTTGCGTGTGGTCGGTGCGCCGGTGGAGCTGCCGGGTTTCGAAATCGCCATGCTCTGGCACGAGCGCGCGCATCGTGATCCTGCGCATCAGTGGTTGCGAGAGCACATCGCCGATTCGGCGAATGCCCTGGGTGGCCGGTAGCGGCCGCCGGCCGCCGGCAGGCTCCACACGGGCGGCGACGAATTGAGCGCGGTCATGGCAGGCTACGCCACGATGCCTTTCAATAGAGCCCGGCGCGGACGCCTCTGCGCCGTATATGCGCGACTTGGTTCGCATCATTGCCGCTATCATGCGGCTCCACCACGTTCTGAACCTACGGGCCTACAGGAGACGGGTATGCACAAGCAGTTTGATCGTCGTCATTTCATCAAGACCGCCGGCACTTCGATGGCCGCCATCGCGGTCGGCGGAGCCTGGACCACGCGGGCTCTGGCCCAGGAGAAGCTCGCGCTGAGCGACCCCACCGCGCAGGCCCTGCATTACACCGAGGATGCCAGCACGCTCGACAAGGCCGCGGCGCCGACCTATCAGGAAGGCAGCCACTGCGGTAACTGCATGCTCTATCAGACCGACGCCGAAGCCGACGGCTTCGCGCCGTGTGGCGCCTTCGGCGGCAAGCTCGTCGCCAAGGCCGGTTGGTGCGCTGCCTGGGTTGCCAAGCCGGCTTGAGCCTGGCTCGGAATCGCGGCGCCGTACAAGACGGCGCCGCATTCGCGGAAGTGCGCTGTTCGAACCGCGTCCAAGCAAGCTCATGCCGCTCCCCACCGCCCCGTCATTCCGCGGCCCGCGCAGCGGGAACCCGGAATCCACGCACCGGTACCTCATATCGCAGCGTTCGGCCGCGAATCGGCGACGCCCATCACGCTGGAGCGGTGACGCACGAGTCACATTGTTGGTGCGCCGATGGGACGTTGCATGGATTCCGGATCAAGTCTGCGACTTGTCCGGAATGACGGATGTACGGTGGCGGCGAACAGGCAGGCTCATGCGGACTTCCCATCGCCCCGTCATTCCGGGGCCCGCGCAGCGGGAACCCGGAATCCACGCAAGGGCTCCGGGTGGCGACAGCGAATGGAACAAAAGCACTATTTATAAGAGTATTGGACGAAGTCCCGGTCCTTGCGTGACACGCTGATCAGACTCCGGCCACGCGCAGATTGACACGACATGGCCGTGTTCGTGGCCATTCAAACAATCATAACGAGGAGACCCCCATGCCCTATGCCGCCGTCAACGGTCAGACCGTTTACTACGAGGACAGCGGAGCCAGCGGCCCGGTCGTGGTGTTCTCGCACGGTCTGCTGATGGATCAGGCCATGTTCGAGCCGCAGGTGGCCGCGCTGCGCGCGCGTTACCGCTGCATCGTCTGGGATGAGCGCGGGCATGGCCGAACGGCGGGCGAATCGATTGCGCCGTTCAGCTACTACGACTCGGCAGACGATCTTGTGGCGCTGCTCGATCACTTGGGCATCGAATCCGCAGTGCTCGCCGGCATGAGTCAGGGCGGCTATCTGTCGCTGCGGGCGGCCTTGCACCATCCCGACAGGGTCCGTGGACTGATCCTGATCGACACGCAGGCTCGAACCGAAGACGCCGAGAAGACCGCCGGCTACCGGCAGCTGATCGAAGCCTGGGCGCAGCAGGGCTTGTCACAGCCGGTGGCCGACACCATCGCCCAGATCATCCTCGGACCGGGCTGGGCCGGCGCCGCGCAGTGGCAGAACAAGTGGCGTCAATGGCGGGGGCACAATGTGATGGCGAGCTTCCAGGCGCTGGTGTCGCGGGACGACATCAGCAGCCGGCTCGGCGAGATCGGGGTGCCGGCGCTGGTCGTGCACGGCGACGCCGACGTGGCGATCTCGCTCGATCGCGCGCAGGACATGGCGGAGCGCTTGCCGCATTCGCAACTCGTGGTGGTTCGGGGTGCGGGGCATGCGGCGAATCTCACGCATCCGGAGCCGGTCAATGCGGCGATTGACCGCTTTCTGGACGCGCTGGACAGCGGGCGCTAGGTTCTGGCCAGTCCACGCGTGAGCCAATAAGGGACGACCAGAAAGCTCACCAGCGCGCATGCGAGCACGGCTTCGAGCAGGATCAGCGTGTTGATGCGCGGATCGATGCTGCACATCGGCGCATAGCGATAGTGCCCCAGACTGAGCAGGTTGCCGGCGGCGTATGCCAGCAGAGCCAGCGTGCCGCTGTGGTGGCAGCCGGAGCGGATCAGGCCGTATCCGATCCAGGCCAGCGGCGTCATCATGAACCAGAACGCATCGACCATGGAGCGGTTGATCCAGGGCGGTTCGGGATACTGCTCGAAGTACAGCAGGTTGTCCGCGTAATGAAGGATGCTTGCCGCAACTGTGGCGAGCAGCAGCCACTTCAGCTGGTGTTGCCAGCGCGGCGATGCGCTCATGGCGTCGGGACCGCCTGCGGCAGGTTCGTGAACCATGTCAATGCGTTCTCCCAGAGCGGTTCCGCTGTCTGTCGGAAGTAGCCCATGTGGCCGATTGTGCCGCCCAGCATTTTCGGATCCAGGTCTATCCGGGTCAGCGGTGCATTGCGGTAGCCGCGGACGAAGGCGTCACGGGATGCCGGGGAGGCCCAGAGGTCATCCAGCGCATTGGCGGCGATGATCGGGGTGTGAATCCGTGCATAGCTCTGCTCGATTCCGCGCATCCCGGGATCGTCGAAGTAGTAGTGGGGGAATCGGCACCAGTACCGCCATTGCCGGAACACATCCAGCGGCAGGTTCTCGCCCAAGCCCAGCATTTTCCAGGGACAGTAGCCCTTCCACCAGGTGAGGGGCGGCAGCACCAGATTCCACATCGTCAGCACGCGCAGTTGTTCGGCCATGGGCATGTAGCCATGCCAGCCGGCACCGGTGCCGAAGACGTAGAAGCCGGTCACCTTGTGGTGATTGGGCAGGAGTCCGAAGGCATGCCCGCCAAACGAATGACCGACGAGGTACAGGGGAACGGCGTCGGATGCCATCGCTTCGATGGCGGCTGCCAGATCCAGCCGCGCCCAATCAAGCAGGTCCATGCGGAATCCCTTGAGCGATGGCGGCGACGAACGTCCGATACCCCGGTAGTCGAAGATCAGCGTGTCGAAACCGCGGGCGCTGGCGAATTCGGCGAACCGCTTGTAGAAGCCCTGCGGCACCGCCGTGGCACCCGCCACGACGAGGCGTCCCTGCGGCGTCGCGCGGGCAGGGTAGCGGGTGCCGCCGAGGATGTATCCGTCGGCGGCGGTGAGGTCGAGAGGCTGTGCAGCGGTAGTCACTGGATTTTGTTCTATAACGACTGTAATAGTCCGGATACGCTAGACTATGACGACTGTCATAGCAAGAGTTGAGCAATGAGCCCTCGTCAATCCGATGCCCGTCAGCGTGTGGTGGCGGCCGCCGCCGAAATGCTGGCGCGGCATGGCCTGAACGCCACGAGCGTGCGCGAGATGACCAAGCGCGCCGAAGCGCCGCTGGGCTCGATCTACCACCACTTTCCTGGCGGCAAGCAGCAGGTCGTGGTCGAGGCTGTGCAACTCGCCGGTGCGCGAGTCAGCCGGGATCTGGATCGCCACCTGCAAGCCGGCGGCATGGCCGGAGTGCGAGGGTTTCTGGCGATGTGGAGAGCCATCCTGGTGCGATCGGACTTCAGGATCGGGTGCCCGGTGATGGCCGCGGTGGCGGAGGAGCCCATCGATGACGTCGCGGAAGCGGCCCTGGAGGCGGCTGCCGGGGTTTTTGACGACTGGGCGGCTCAGATCGCGGCTGCGCTGGCGGCGCAGGGACGCGATCCGGCGTCGGCTTCGTCACTCGCGATACTCGTCATCGCGAGCGTGGAGGGCGCCATCGTCTTGTGTCGTGCGCAACGAAGCATTGCGCCGTTCGACACGGTAGCGGGACAGATCGAACGGCTGATCGTGCAGGCCTGACGGTGGCGCCTTTGCCCGGTGATCGACAAGTTCCGGGCGGGAACCCGAATACGAAGCGTAGGCGCCAGTCGATCGGCGCGCCCGCCGAAACAGCGCTATCCGCGCAGCACCGCCGGCTGCATTGCCTCGACACGCACGGAGCCTTCACTCCGTCCGGCCTCGGGCAAAGCCGCTGCCGGTTCAGCGGCCCTGCTGTTGATCGCAGGCAACAGCTCCGCGATCCGTGTAGCCACGGCCTGCACGCTGCGCTCGCTGAAGTCGTCGTAGCTGCCAAAGACCAGAAAGCGTGCATGGACGTAGCGCAGGAAGGCGCGTCGGCGCGCGTGGTCGACGGGCTGCGTCAGGGCACGTCGCAGCGCGTCGGGCAGCATGTCCAATGAGGTCACCGGTTCGACCAGACCGGGCGCGGTGTAGAAGTTGTGGCCGAGCGCGACCACGGGCTTGTCGAACAGCATGGCTTCGAAGCCGACGGTGGAGTTGATCGTGATCACGGCGGCGCATCTGGGCAGCAGCGCGGTGATCGGTTCACGGCTGACGAAGTGAACCTGCGGGAACTGCGTCGGCAGATCGCGGTATTGCCGCAGCACCTTGATGTGTTCGTAGGGGTGCAGTTTGACGACCAGCGGCAGGTCCGGCGCCACCGATCGACGGGCTTCATCGGCGACGGCCAGGAATCGGCGCATGTCGTTGCCGAGCAGCGGCGAATGCAGCGCAAGCTGCGTGTCCTTGCGGACCTGGAACGGCAGCAGCAGGAACGGCGGCAAGTCCGGAGCCTCCGGCGTGCCCGGCAGCACGGCTGCCGCGGAGCGTCCGCGCAGCGTCGATTTCACGAAACTGATGATGCGGCGTGATAGGCGTACCCAGGGGTCACGCAGGTGAATGTCCGGGATGCGTGCGTCCGCGAGACGCATCGGACGGCCGGAGCGGTAGGCATCGATGTCGGCGTCAAGCGCGGCATCGACGTCCGGGTCCGGTGCGAGCATGGCGGTGCCGTCGTGCACGGCCTGCGTGAGCGACGAAAGTACGTTCACACCCTTGAGATCGAGCTGGGTGGTGCGGGGCAGGTAGCCATGCTCCGCGAAGATCACCGGCAGCCCGCGCTGGCGTGCCAGCCAGATCGCCAGGGCGCCGCACAGGTTTCCGCCATTCCAGATCAGCAAGGCGTCGACGGCCTGCTCGTCGAGGAAAGCGGCGAGCTCGCCCAACAGCCAGGGTGCTTTGCGTAGTGCCTTGTCTCGCCGCAACTGCCATTCCTTTTCACCAATGGCTTCGCGCAGTTCGACATCGCTGATGGTGTGGAGCGGCCGCTTGCCCGAGGTCCGGTTTGGAAACAGGAGCGCATCGACGCTGCGCACATGCGCCCGCACCAGCCGGCGGCGCGAGTAGTAGACACAGTCGATCCGAGGTGCGAGCGCACGGCGCAGCTCCAGAAAGAACGGTGCCTTGCGCAGGCCCGGATCGATAAAGGCGAGTTTCTGCGGACGGGACATGGATTCCGCAGTATCGGAGACAGAGAAGTCAGTACCAAGTCACCGGGCTGGAGCACGGATTCCGGGTCGAGCCTGTGGCTTGTCCGGAACAATGGGGGGGCACAGGAGCGGCTTAGCGCGCTTGGTGCCACCAAGCCTCGGTCTGTCCCGGCTGGCTCACGTCCAGTCGTTCGCCCAGGCGTGGTGTTACCAGCGGCACATCTTGCTGCATGGCCAACGCGCTGATTCGGTCGAACGGCTCGGTCCATGGACGCATCGATAGGTCGAGGGTGCCGTTGTGAATCGGCATCAGCACCTTGCCCTTGAGGTCTAGACCACTTTGCCAGCAAGGATGATTTGTTCGAGGCAATTCTGTGGCAGTTGTGGGAACAGAGCCAGACGGTGGCGCCGCCGGTCTATGGCGCCGATACGCCGTTGCGCGCACAGTTGTTGGTTTTCTTGCAAGGCAAGATGCGACTGCTCGGCGACGCCGGTTTTATCGAGCTTTCACGCGTGGCGATGGCTGAACTGGTGCACGCGCCGGATCGCGCACACGGCTTGCTCGATCGGCTCTCCGAAAAAGAGGAAGGCCTGGTTCATTGGGTGCGTGACGCTCAAGGCGATGGACGGATTCGCTCCGATGTGGAGTCCGGTCACGCAGTGCACCAATTACAGGCGATGGTTAAGGCATTCGCGTTCTGGCCGCAGTTGGCGCTGGGTCAGCCGCCACTGGGCACGACCGAGCAGCAGCAGGTGATGCGTGATTGCGTGGATATGTTCCTGGGCTTTTACGCCACGCAGCGCGGCGACGCGGGCTGACCGCTTTTGCGCCTGGCCTATGGCCCGCTCAGCTTCTTGCCAGATAGACCGTCTGCACGAATTCCCGATCCTGAAGCGGATTATGGAAGCGCACGAGTTCGGCGCGGGCTTCCTGGAAGATCCCGGCCAGCCGTTCCGTGAACGCGTCGTCCGGCAGTTCGTTGGACCACAGCCCGAAGATGCCGCCGGGGTGCAGATGGGTGGCCAGCTGGCGCAGTCCGTCGGGCTGGTAGAACGGAGCGTGGCGCGGATTGAGCACGTAGTCCGGTGAATGGTCGATGTCCAGCAGGATGGCGTGGAACTTTCGTTCCGCTGTTTCCGGATCGAATCCGGCATTGGATGCGGATAGCGCAAAGAAATCCCCTAGCACGAAGCGGCAGCGCGGGTCCGTGCTCAGGCCCGGCCCCAACGGCAGCAGTCCTTGCCGATGCCAGTCGATGACCGCATCCAGAGCGTCGACCACGAGCAGCGAACCAACCTTGTCATGCTCCAGCACCGCCTGCGCGGTGTAACCCAGGCCCAGGCCGCCGACCACCACGTCGAGCCCGTCGCCGGACAGTTCGGCCAGTCCCAGCGTCGCCAACGCGATCTCGGAGGCGGTGAACAGGCTGGTCATCAGAAATTCGTCGCCCAGCTTGATTTCGAACACGTCCACGCCCAGCCGCAGCTCGCGACGGCGGCGCAGGCTGAGTGCGCCGATCGGCGTTTCGCGGTAGTCCAGCTCCTCGAACAACAGGCTCATGGCACGACCCTTGGTCGATCCGGAAACAGGGGAGACTACCTGAGCCGCACGATTCACAGGCACTCCCAAACGCCGGGTACGGGCAACCCTTGTATTCATGAATGATGCGCATCATATAATATGATGGTCGAAATATTTTGAGCCTGCGTGCGCCAGACGCGAAGCAACAATACGGAGCCCGACAATGAAAACCCTGCAACGTGCCGCGATTCTCGGCGGATCACGCATTCCGTTTGCCCGACAGAACTCCGCCTATGTGAATAGCAACAACATTGACATGCTTACCGCGGCGATCGATGGCCTCGTTGACCGATTCGGTCTGCAAGGCCAGCGTCTGGGCGAGGTCGCGGCCGGCGCGGTGCTCAAGCATTCGCGCGACGCCAACATCAGTCGCGAAGCCGTGATGCAAAGCCGGCTGGCGCCGCAGACCCCGGCCTACGACGTGCAGCAGGCCTGCGCCACCTCGCTGGAGTCCACGATTCTGGTCGGCAACAAGATCGCGCTGGGTCAGATCGAGGTCGGCATTGCCGGCGGTGTGGATTCATCCTCCGATGCACCCGTCGCCGTCAGCGAAAAGCTGCGTGCGTTGATCCTCAGGCTCAGTCGCAGCAAGTCGCGTGCTGAACGTTTCAAGCTGCTATCGAGTTTCCGTCCGGACATGTTGAGGCCCGATGTGCCCAACGTGAACGAGCGTCGCACCGGCATGAGCATGGGGCAGCACTGCGAGCTGATGGTCCAGCAGTGGAACATCAGTCGGGAAGCGCAGGACGAACTCACACTGGCAAGCCATCTCAATGCTGCGCGTGCCTATGAGCGCGGCTTTTACGATGACTTGATCGTGCCGTTTCTGGGACTGACGCGCGACAACAACCTGCGTCCGGACAGCAGCCTGGAAAAGCTCGCAGGTCTCAAGCCTGCCTTCGACAAGAGCAGTGGCAAGGGCACGCTCACGGCCGGCAATTCCACGCCGCTGACCGATGGCGCCGCCGCGGTGCTGTTGTCTTCCGAGACCTGGGCCGCCGAGCAGGGCTTCGATGTCCAGGCCTGGCTGGTGGATGCCGAATCCGCTGCGGTGGATTTTTACGGTCCGGACCCGGAAGGCTTGCTGATGGCGCCGGCCTATGCTGTGCCGCGACTGCTGACCCGCAACGGCCTGAGTCTGCAGGACTTCGACTACTACGAAATTCACGAAGCCTTCGCCGGACAGGTGTTGTGCACGCTGAAGGCATGGGAGGACGAAACCTATTGCCGGACCAAACTCGGGCTCGATTCGGCTCTGGGGCCGATCGATCGCAGCAAGCTCAACGTCAACGGCGGTTCGGTCGGCATGGGCCACCCGTTCGCCGCCACCGGTGCGCGGATTGTTGCGTCGGCGGCCAAACAACTGGCCAGACATCGTGTGGAGACGGGAAAATCGGGACGTACGCTGATTTCAGCCTGCGCCGCCGGCGGGCTGGGTGTAGTGGCCCTCCTTGAGGGCTGAGCCTGTTGCCGGTCGCCGAAACTTGCACTTCGGTCTGCCGTGACTGTTCGACCGCAAGCTCATGGAGCTCCAGGTCCGCGCTGAGCTCGGCGGTTTCGAGGCGATTGGCGGCGGACGTGAAGTTGAGGATTCCCGTTGGACGCAAACAGAGAATTCGCAGGTTTCCGTTATGGCTGCACCTCATCGTCGGAAACTCGCCGGGCTTGGCGGTAGGGACCATCGTCCGTGGCGCACCGATCAAGATCATTGCAAGCTGCGGTGGCGCGATAAGTCCGCAAGGCGGCCCGGCGGCACCGTAGCCGTTCGCCTGACTACGCCTTCTCGATTTCTGCAGGCCCAGCGAGTTTGTTCGGGCATGCCCGCTTCGGGCTCATCCGCGTTGTTGATGAGGCGCCAATGTGGCGGGATGGGCCGCTCCGGGAGCCTCTCGGCGCTTCATTGTTCCTGCGCCGAAACCTCCAGCAACGAAGAATGGTGCCTGGATAAAGATATGTGGCCATACTAAGATGTCCTGAGGTTTCCGCGCCATAACGAAAAAAATCGCTGAGAAAGGCCGGGCGATCAATGCGATCGGTCGGGCTTTTTTCTCGTCAGCGGTGCAGGGAGGACGGCATGACCGACACTGCGGTTGCCGATAGCTGCTCGCGAAGCATGCGCTTCTGCACCTTTCCGGTCGGTGTGACCGGCAGGCTGTCGACGAAGCGTATCTCCTTGGGCACCTTGTAGCCGGCGATGTGTTCGCGGCAATGCGCGATGATCGCCGCGGCGTCCGGTGGCTCGCCCGAAGCGGGAATGATCACGGCGGTGATGCGTTCGCCCCAGCGTTCGTCCGGCAGGCCGACCACCGCGCAGGTCTTGACCGCCGGGTGCTTGTACAGAACCTGTTCGACTTCGGCTGAATACACGTTCTCCCCGCCGGTGACGATCATGTCCTTGACCCGGTCGACGATGTACAGCAAACCGTCCTTGTCGCGATATCCCGCGTCGCCCGTGCGGTACCAGCCGTCCTTGAGGACCGCGCGGCTGGCTTCGGGAGCGTTCCAGTAACCCCGAAACATGTTGGGGCCGCGGACCATGAATTCGCCGCGCTGCCCGTCCGGAACTTCCTGGCCCTGGTCGTCGACGACGCGAAATTCGATCAGCGGCAGCGGCGTCCCGCAGGACTTCAGCTTTTCCTCGTTGTGCAGATCATGCTGCTCGGGGCGCAACAGGGTCAGGGCGCCCGACGCCTCGGTGGAGCCGTAGAACTGCATCAGCTTGCATTTCATTTCCGCCATGGCCCGCTTCAGCAGGGCGGCGCTGATCGGAGAGCCGGCGTACATCACCAGCCGCAGCGAGGAAAAATCGGTGGTTTTCGCTTTGGGATGATCGAGCATCATCTGAATCGCCGTGGGCACCAGCGCGCAGATGCTGGGACGGTCGCGCTCGATCAGCTCCAGCAGTTTCTCCGGCTCCAGGGCCGGCAGTAGCGAGACCGCGGCGCCGTTGTACAGCGCCTGCACCGACAGGCCGGTGCCGACGAGGTGGAACACCGGCATCACGGTCAGCATGACGTCGCCGTCCTGGAAATCCAGCGCCGGTTCCAGGTGTTCGCACAGGCGGATTCCGGCAAACGTGCGGTGGGTCAGCTGCACGCCCTTGGGGCAGCCGGTGGTGCCGGAGGTGTAGATCAGCGCGACGGTGTCGTCCGGGTGGATTCGTGGCTCCGGTTCCCGTGAGGGGCTCGACGCCAACCAGGACAGCAAGGCGGCGTCTTCTGCACTGGATGAATCGAAGGCCACCATTTCGCAGGTCTGCCGGCAGCGGGATGCGGTTTCGCCGAAGACGGCGGCAAAATCGTGATCCACCCATACCAGCGAGCACTGCGCATCGTCGATGATCGGTGCCAGTTCGGCCGGCGGCAGGCGCCAGTTCAGCGGCGTGACGGCCCAGCCCGCTTTCGCGGCGCCGAACAGCACCTGAAAATAGCGCGAGGAATTCTTGCCGAGAAAGCCGACATGCTTGACCGTGTCCAGGCGTGCTGCGAGTGCCGCCGCAATACGGTCCGAAATCGCATCCAGCTCGCCGAAGCTGAGCTTGCCGGCGCCATCGATCAAGGCTGTGCGTTCAGGACAATGGCGGGCGTAGTACCGCGGGATGTCTCCGAGGGTGTCGACTTCTGCGTGCAGCCACATCCTTGCGCTCCTCGATGACGGGTCGGCGAGTCCGCTCAGGTGACGAGTTGCTTGTTGCCCACAAACACCGCGGTGTTTTTCGCCCCCACGGGCAGCAGGGAGGCGCAGGCGCGAATCAACAACAGCGAGAATACGATGCTGATCATGGTGGCGATCGTTACCAGCAGCGCCGAGGGTTGGTCGAGATGCAGCGCCACGATCGTCGGCGCGCCAGCGCCGAAGTTCGCGAAGTAGAAGGTGCAAGGGAACAGGACGAACAGGCCAAGCAGCGACACCCATCCCTGGCTGCGGCGGCGCAGTTCCGCCGCGGCGAGGCTGAAGCAGATGACCTGTGCGGTTTCGAGAACGCCGATCACCAGCGGGTATTCGAACACCCGGAAAACGTGCGGCCCCCAGTATTCGTAGGCGCCGCCGTTGATGCCGATCATCTCAAAGGTACAGGAGCAGACGAACTCGACCGCCGCCCATTTGTAGAGCAGGCCGCGCGTCATTTCGCCTTTGCCGATCCGGTCGCAGATGAACAGCGCGGTCGCGCCGTACAGGGTGACGTAACCGCTGTAGACCCACACCGGCTGCGGTATACCGAACGAGGTATAGGCGGTCCATTGCCCCGGCGCGTAGAACCACAGTGCCAAGCCCTCATCGTAGAGCGGTTCGAATATTCCGCCGAATGCGGCCGCGAGAAGAATCAGCACGAAGAAGGGTGTGCGCTGACGGATCCCCATGCGGACGGCGAGAATCATCATTCCGATCCAGATCGCGTAACTGCCGGCGGTCAGGATGGTCTGGGTGAGCAGATTGAGCGGGTGGTCAATCGGAGCGCTGGCGATCATGGATCAAACCTCTTGGCTGAGGCACGCAGTGCCATTGCCTTTTCAGTGTCTCGGCCCGATGGCTTCGGGCATTCCGGCCAAGCTTAGGGCCAGCACTGCCCTCGCAGTGCTGGCCCTAAGCTCCGGTAGACCATGTGGCTCAGATGCCCATGGTCGCCGAGGAGGCCGGCCAGGAATTCTGGTTGTCGAACCAGTCTTCCCAACCCGCGGCCAGGTTCTGCTCACGCGCAAGCTTGCGTTCGCCGGGCGTCGCAAACTCCATGTCCCAGCGCCTGAGGGCCGGTTTGATGATGAATTGTTCCCACACCGGCGGGATCAGCGCGGCCAGGAAGCAGACGAAGACGCTGGGCATTTCCACCGCGTCCTTGTGCGGTACCAGCTTGTAATAGGGCTGGTACGAGTTCTGGTGATGATCCGCGTGATTGGTCAGCTCGAAACCGACCAAGCGGGTCACCGCGCCGAGGTGGTTCCAGACATGGCGCCGACCGATCGGCGTGCCGGGCACACGGACCTGACCGTAATGCTGGAAATAGCTGAACGATTCGGTCCAGGCCTTGGCGATGAACATCGCGATCAATACGCAGGCCACACCACCCCAACCCGCCAAGGCGAACACGATGCTCTGGAACACGATCTGAATGGCCAGAATCTTCCAGACGCGATGGCGCCAGTTCCAGCCGCTGAGACCGCGCTTGCGTAGCGCACCGCTTTCGGCCTTGAGCGCATAGCTGATCGTGCCCCAGACCGCCTTGGGCGTGAACGCATAGATCGAGGTGCCGCGCGGCGCCGTGCTCAGGTCGGCCGGCGTCGACACGTCGATGTGATGGTAGATCACGTGTTCGATGTCGCGCATGCCGTCGAACAGCGTGAACTGCGCGTAACGGCCGATCGTGCGAGTCAGCGGTCCGCGGGCATGAAACATCTCGTGCTGGGCCGCGATGCCGGGAACCAGTGCCAGCCAGGCCGCACTCATGGTGCCGCCGAACAGTTGCATGGCGCTGAGCTGCTCGACCGACATGCGCCAGGCAAAGGCAAGAAACAGCACGATCGGACCCAAAGCGCCGATCCAGACCGGCACGGCCGCCCAGAAGGGCGAGTTCATGTTTCGTTCGCTGAAGTCGCGCGGCAGGAGTACGTCCAGGCCAACGACGATCGGGAAAGTCGCGAACCCCAGCCAGACCCAGTTGCCGCCCAGCATGTAGCCGGCAAAGCCCGCTGCCAGCAGCAACCCGGCAGCATAGTATTTGAGATAGTCAGACATGATTACAGATCTCCTCACCGGGGTCCTGGCCCCGACAATTTGCGCACTGAACTTCGCATGCGATGGTTTCCGTACCGTATCAGTCGGGACCGAATCGCCGGCGACGCGTTTCGTTCCATGATAGTATGGAACAATACTATATGTCGAGGGTGGCGACGGAATGTCGCATCCCCTGACGCTGCCGCGAAGCCGCCGGTTATCGGCTGCATCGCGGTGAAAAATAAAGAATTCAAACCACTCCGGCCGGGTGGCCGGAGCCAACATGGAGGAATGTGATGGAAGGCCGAATCAAAGCACGTGCGGCGGTGATGCGTTCCCTCGGGGCGCCCTGGACGATCGAGGACGTGGAAGTGTCCGCGCCTCGTGAGGACGAGGTGTTGATCCGCCTGGTGGGAACCGGCATCTGCCACACGGACATCGCCTGCCGTGACGGTTTCCCGGTTCCGATGCCGATCGTGCTCGGGCACGAAGGCTCCGGCGTCGTCGAGTCGGTCGGCTCCGACGTCACGCGAGTCAAACCGGGCGACCATGTCGTGCTGAGCTTCGACTCCTGCGGTGAATGTCGCAATTGCCACGACCATCAACCGGCGTACTGTTACGACTTCTACCCGCGCAATGTGGCCGGCACGCGCAAGTCCGACGGTTCGTCCACCGTAATCACGGCCGACGGCGAGCCGCTCAACGCGGTGTTCTTCTGCCAGTCGTCGTTTTCCACCTATGCGCTGGCACGGGAAGTCAACACCGTGCCGGTGGACAAGTCCCTGCCGCTGGAAATCATGGGGCCGCTGGGCTGCGGCATTCAGACCGGAGCCGGGGCGGCCGTCAACGCGCTCGGCATTCGATCCGGTGAGTCGCTGGCCGTGTTCGGCGGCGGTGCCGTCGGACTCAGCGCGATGCTGGGTGCCAAGGCGGTCGGGGCTGGCATGGTCATCATCGTCGAGCCGAACGCCGGGCGTCGCGAACTGGCGCTGGAGCTTGGCGCTACGCACGTAATCAATCCCAAGGAAACCGCAGACGTGCTCGCCACGATCAAGGAACTCAGCGGTGGCGGCGTGAACTACGCGCTCGACACCACGGGTATCCCGGATGTCGTTGCCGTCGCCGCGGAGACGATGTTGCCGCGCGGCGAATTGGCGTTGCTGGGAGTGCCGCCGGCCGAGGCCACAGTGCCGGCCAACATGATGAGCATGCTGGTGCGCGGCGTGGGCGTGAAGTACGTCGTCGAAGGCGATTCCGACCCGCAGGAATTCATCCCGCGCATGGTGGGCTGGTATCAGGCCGGGAAGTTCCCGTTCGACAAGCTGATCCGGAAGTTCCCGTTCGAGCAGATCAATGAGGCGGTTCATTCGTCCGAGTCCGGCGAGGTGATCAAACCGGTACTGATCTTCTGAAGGGGCTCAGAACGGCCCGAGGAGCGGCTGCTCCTTGGGGCCGTTCTGGCAGGGCTTGGTGGCGCAGCCGCGCGAATTGCTCATGGCCTCTTCATCCACCAGGTCGTCTTCATCGGTTTTCGGCGCGTCCACTTGGCCGGTGACCTCGTCGAGTGCGAACAGCGCGGCGCCGAGTGCACCGGCGATCTGCGGGAAGTCGGGGATGATCAGCTCGACTTCCAAGGCCTTGGCGATGTGATGCACGGCCGCGGAGTTCTTGGCGACACCGCCCGTCATGATGACCGGTGAGCGCTTGCCGACCCGTGCCACCAGGCCGATGGTGCGTTGTGCGATCGAGGCATGCACCGCTCCGAGAACCTCCGGCTTCTGCTTGCCTTCGGCGAGCAGCCCGATGACCTCGGTCTCCGCGAAGGTTGCGCACATGCTGCTGATCTTCAGGGCTTCGTTGGCGGTCAGCGCCAGCGGTCCCATCTCCTCGATCGGCACTTCCACCGCGCGCGCCAGCGTTTCCAGAAACTTGCCGGTGCCGGCGGCGCAGCGGTCGTTCATCGCGAACTGCGACACCAGGCCGTTCGCGTCCACGGCAATCACCTTGCTGTCCTGCCCGCCGATATCGATGACCAGACGGGCTTCAGGGCACATGTGGACGGCGCCGCGCGCATGGCAGGTGATCTCGGTGTAGGACTGGTCGGCCACGTCGATCATGCGCCGACCGTAGCCGGTGCTGACGGTACGGGCGATATCGGCCTGGGTGATCCCGGCCTTCTCGAAAGCATTGGCCATGGATTCGCGCACGCCGGCATCGCTGACCGAGCCCTTCTGACCCACGCTCCAGGCCACCATCTTGCCCTTGCGGTCCAGAATCACCGTCTTGGCGGTCGTGGAACCGAAATCGATACCCATCACGTAGGCTTTCATCTGTGACTCCTTGGCTGCCTCTTGGACGGCCCGTTCGTGTCCTTGCATCAGGCCGCGATGCCCGCTCGCTTGCGACTTTCAATCGCTTCAAGCATGGCTTCGATGCGGCTGCTGACGACTTCGTCCTTGTAGAAGGATTCGTCTACCATGTCGCCTTCGATCATCGCCACCGGCAGGTTGAGCCGGCGGGCGACGGCTTCGGCGATCATGTACTGCGGGTTGGAGAAGGCGCGGCAGGTGCGTGCGGCATGCAGCACCACACCGTCGATCTCGTAGAACTTACAGAGCTTGATGATCTGCTCGATCATCAGCGGCGCGGACAGGTTGATCGGGCAGACCAGGTAGTTGATGGCCATGCCTTCGAGTGGATCGTTGGCGTCGATGCACTCGTGCTCGTGCCAGAAGCCCATGTGGGTATAGCGGCCGGCCACCATGGCGGCGTCGTAGCTGGCGAACTTATTGGCCAGCCAGCCGATCTTGTTCCAGTTCATGATGCCGTCCCAGAACAGGCGATAGCGTTCCTTCGGCACCGTGCCTTCGCCGTTGGCGATGCGCTCGGCGATCTCGAGCTTGACCTTCTCGAAATAATCGACGATCGCCGGCCCGCCCGGCACGAAGTTGACCGGCGCCAGGCTGGTGGTCCAGTCGAAGAAGCTGGCCGGCGCGGGCTTGGTGGCGCACATCTCCATCGCCTCCATGCGCAGCTGGCCGGCCTGCTTGGTGTAATGCATGATTTCGTGCAGCTTGTCCCAGTCGTAGGGCTTGCCGGTCTGCGCCTCGATGAACTTCACGCATTCGCGCAGCTGGCGCTTCATGTATTCCACGGCTTCGCGGAACTCGCTGCCGCCGAGGTAGACCGAATCCGGCTTGTTGCCCCAGACCCACGGCACCGAGATATTGAAGATCGGCACTTTCTTCTTGAACAGGCGATACAGCATCTCGTCCCACTGCTGCCCGGTGCTGCAATAGGGGTAGGCGCTGATGAACATGTCGGGCGCCGGCACATTGTCGGCCAGGGCATTGGCGCCCAGCGCGTCGGAGAAGCTGGCGCCGGAGGCCTCGCCCTTGTTCTGCGCCATCACGCCGCAGCCGATATGAGTACGCGCGTAAGAGCACAGATCCTTGAGATAGCCGCGATTTTCCGAGGCCTGCTGTGCCGGTTCCTCGTTGTTGCGGGCCGCCAGCAGGGCGGACCAGGCCTCGCCGTGTACCCAGGCCACATCTGCGGCCTGCATCAGCGGGTTGATCGCCACGCCTTCGTACCAGCAGACCTTGCGGCCGACCTTTGGCGCCTCGAAGACTTCGGTCCAGTAGTCGTTGACGAGTTTGTTGTTCAGCGAGGCCGTCCTCAGACGGTTGGCTTTCTTCGGCAATGCGATGGTCTGGCTCATGCGGCGGCACTCCTGGCTCGGGTCTGGCGCTTGGTGACTTCCAAAAACGTTTCGACGCGGGTTTTCAATCCTTCCAGCGCGGTCAATTCGTGCTCGGTCTCGATCAGCAGATGCGGCACACCGCGGCGCTCGAAGGCTTCCTTGATTTCCGGGTAATAGAACATGTGCGGTTCGCAGAACTTGGCCATCAGCACGATCATGCCGTCGGCATTGGATCGGTCCATGGCATCGATCAGGTAGTTCTCCCAATCGGCGTTCTGATCCACACGGGTCGGGCACGGTACCTTGAGATTGCGCGCCAGATACCATTCGGCGAGCGCATCCAGCGGGTCGCCGTCCTCGCGCACATCGGTCGCGATGAAACGCTGGCCGTGGTAGAGGTCGTCGTCGACGACCACCGCGCCACAGTCCTCGATCATGTCGAGCAGTTCGACCTTCGGCGCCTGGCAGAAATGGCCCGACAGGTAGACGCGGACGCCCTTCTGCGCGGTGGAGCTTTCGGCTTCCAGCGCGGCGATCAGCGCCTCCAGGGTTTCGTTGTGCTTGGCCTTGTCCATGACCATGCTGGACTTGACGGCAAGCTGCATCTGCTTGGCCGTGAGGCGGACCTTGCCGGCGCGGCGCATCTCGTAGAGCTGGCGCAGCATCTTCCGGTTCTTGTTGAACAGGCGAATGCTGTCGCGGATCGCTTCATCCTCGATCGGATGGCCGATCATCTCTTCGAGCCCTTCCTTGAGGTTGAGGAAGGTTTCGCGCGCCCGGCCGAGTGACCAGGGATCGCTCATCGACGAGATCAGCTGATAGAAGTGCACGCGCGTATTCGGCAGGCGGCTGCGCACTACGTCCGCAGCGCCGAGCACCTGCACGCAGTGATCGCCGAACATGATCGCGTCGAGGAAGTCGTAGTCGCCCTTGCAGGCCTGATCGACCACGCTGCGCGTATAGCCGCAGTAGAACGGGAAGATCATCCCGTGACCGACCGTGATCGGGTCGTGGTTCTCCTGCAGGATCACCGGCAGTGCGCCGGCGGCGTGCGCCATCTCACCGGGAAAGTGCATCGGGAACGAGCCGACGACGGGGGTGCCGTGCGCCTCCTTCCAGGCCTTGGAGCTTTCCAGTGGATGCTCGGCTGCGTATTCCAGCTCGGCAAAAATCTCTTTTGAGTTCACGCGGTGGACTCCTCCTCGAAGCGTTGCCGACCACACTATGAAGTCAGTTCATTAAAGTCAATAAGAGATTGTGTTATAGATGAGGTATAAATACAAAAAATATAATAAAAACAATTATCTAATGTTTTATTGATAGTAATGAAGTGAATTCATGAATGGACCGACCAGTGGTCTTGCAGGTAGATTTGCGTATGCCCCGTAAAACGACCACCCGCCAGACCTCCGATGGACGCACCGCCCACATCATGGCCGCGGCACGGGAGGTGATTGCGGAGAAGGGCTACGAGAAGACCCTGATCGCCGATATCGCCAAGCGTGCCGGCGTCGTCGAAGGCACGATCTACCGCTATTTCCACAACAAGCGGGATCTGCTGATCAAGGTCGCCGAAGTCTGGTTCAGCGAGCAGCTGACATCGGACTCTCAGCTCGACTCGATTCAAGGTGTGCAGAACAAGCTGCAATATCTGGCGTGGCGCACCCTGAGCATCATCAAGCGCGAGCCGGTACTGAGTCGTTTCATGTTGATGGAACTGCGCCCGGACCCCAACTACCGGGCGACGCCGTTCTTCGAACTGAACCGTCGTTTCACCCACGAGGTCATGGAAGTCTGCCGGGAGGCGATCGCCAGCGGCGAGTTCTACGACGACATCTCGCCGGCGATGCTGCGCGACATGCTGCACGGCGCCATCGAGCACCGCACCTGGGCGTTTCTCAGGGGGGAGGGCGACTTTTCGGTGGACGACGTAGCCGAGCAGATTGCCAAGATTCTCTATCGCGGCATGGCGCTGCGCGTTGCCGTGGGCGATGCCGAAGCGGCGACGGCCCGACTGGAGGCCGCCGCCCGGCGGATCGAGGCGGCGCTGCTGCGGCTGGAGCAACCGGACCGCGCTGCGTCCTAGGCACTCTTGCCGCTCTGGTGGCGATCAGCCCGCCGAGATGCCGCCGTTGATGCTGACCGTCTGGCCGGTGATCTTGGAGGCCTGCGGGCTCGCCAGGAACACGATCAGTTCGGCCACTTCATGCGGTTCGACCACGCCGAGATCGGCCAGCTTGGCGACGGTGGCGAACAGCTTGGCGCTGAAGCCTTCCTTCTGCACGCGCTCGGCGGTCGGCGTGCCCGTGATCAGCGAGGGCGTGAGGACGTTCACGCGTACGCCGAAGCGCTTGGCTTCCATCGACAGGGTGCGCGAGAACAGCACGATCGCCGACATCGCCGCGCCGAGGATGGTCTCGCCCGGTGTCGGTACCTTGGCGGCGTCCGAGGCCATGTTGATGATGCAGCCGCCGCCGCGCTCGCGCATCCACGGCAGCACGATGCGGCTCATCAGCATCGGCGCCAGGACCGTCTGCAGAATGATCGGCTGGATGTCCTCCAGCGGGATGTCCTGCAGCGGGTTCGGGGTATACAGGCCGATGGTGGAGTTCACCAGAATGTCCACGCTGCCGAAGCGTTCGCGGACCTGCCCGGCGGCGCTCACGGCCTGATCCAGCTGGTTGGCGTCGGCGGCGACAAACGTCACCTCGGCCTGCGGTGAGATTTCCCGTACCGCACGGCAGGCCTGCTCGCCGCGCTCCGCATTGCGGCCGACCAGCGCGATCTTGCGCACGCCGCGGCTTGCGAACAGCTTGGCGCTGGCGAGTCCCACGCCGGACGTTCCTCCGGTGATCAGGACGGTGCTGTCGGCAAAGGAATGGACGGTGATTTTCGTGCGATCGGTCATGGAGTCTCGGCGCCACTGCGCATCGGTAATGAAATAATATTGTGCCATACTAGTTTTGCAGGCGCGGACGGCCGCCCGGACGGCGAGCGTCAACAATACAACGAGAGGAGATCGTTCATGTCGATGGACAAGCAGGCATTCTTCATTGGAGGCGAGTGGGTCAAGCCCTCCACATCCAAGCGCATCACGGTGATCAACGCGAGCAACGAGGAGACCATCGGCAGCGTTCCCGAGGCCGCTGAAGCCGATATCGATCGGGCCGTGAATGCTGCGCGCCATGCGTTCGATCGTTCCGGCTGGGCCACGGCCGCGCCCGCCGAACGCGGTGCGGCGCTGGCTCGTTTCGCCGATGCCCTGGAAAAACGCAAGGCGCCGCTGGCGCGTGCCATCAGCATGCAGAACGGCATGCCGATCAGCCTCGCCGAGGCCTTCGAAGGCGACTTCGTGCTCGGCATGCTGCGCTACTACGCCGACTTGGCCAACGCCCTGCAGACCGAGGAGCGCAGGCCTTCGCCGCTGGGCTTCGACACCCTGGTGCGGCGCAAGCCGGCGGGCGTGGTCGGCGCCATCGTGCCCTGGAACTACCCGGTCACGCTGTCGATGATGAAGATCGCGCCAGCCTTGGCGACCGGCTGCACGATGGTGCTCAAGCCCTCGCCGGGCACGGTGCTGGACAGCTACATCCTGGCCGAGGCGGCCGAAGAGGCGGGGATTCCGCCGGGTGTATTGAACTGGGTGCCGGGCGATCGCGGTGTCGGTGCCTATTTGGTATCCCATCCCAAGGTGGACAAGGTCGCGTTCACCGGTTCGACCAACGCCGGCCGCGCGATCGGCGAGGCCTGCGGTCGGCTGTTGCGGCCGGTCAGTCTGGAACTCGGCGGCAAGTCCGCCGCCATCATTCTCGAAGATGCCGATCTCGATGTGGTGATTCCCGGCATGAACTTCGCCTCGCTGGCGAACAACGGCCAGACTTGCGCAGCGTGCACGCGCATTCTCGCGCCGCGCAGCCGTTATGGCGAGGTGGTGGAGGCGGTTGCCAACATGGCATCGTCGCTGGTGCTAGGTGATTCGCTGGACGCGAATACCCAGGTCGGGCCGCTGGCGTCCGCCGTCCATCGTGAACGCGTCGAAGGCTACATCGCCAAGGGCAAGTCGGAGGCCAAGCTGGTGGCCGGCGGCGGGCGTGGGCGGGACCGCGGCTGGTTTGTCGAGCCGACCGTTTTCGCCGACGTGGAAAACTCGGACACCATCGCGCGCGAGGAAATCTTCGGTCCGGTGCTGGGGATCATCCCCTACAGCGACGAGGACGAGGCGGTGAAGATCGCCAACGATTCGGATTTCGGTCTCGGCGGCACGGTCTGGTCGACCGACCGCGAGCGCGCCATCGCGCTGGCGCGTCGCGTCGAAACCGGCACGATCGGCATCAATGGTTATGTGATCGATATTGCCGCGCCGTTCGGCGGGGTCAAGTCCAGCGGTATCGGGCGTGAGCTGGGGCCGGAGTCGCTGGCGGCCTATCAGCATATTCAGTCGATCTATCTGACCGGCTGAGCGCGCCGGAGCGAAGGCCGGAACGCCGATCAACCGCAAGTCGCGGCGCTTGATCGGCGTTCCGGCATCCGCATCAGGATGCGACGCTGGCATCGGCCGGCTGAAACTCGAAAACGGTCAGGAACTCGTAGGTCCGGAATGCATCTTTGAGTCTGGACTCCAGCGCCTGCGATTCGACGCGGCAGCCCGACAGGCGCAGAATCACCCGTGGCCGCGGCCCGGTTTCATCGGTCTCCACCTCGCAGCGGGCGTCCTCGCAGACCACGCGCAGGGCGACCTCGGAGGCCACGCGCCGCATGGTGTCGACACGTAATGCCGGTTTGTTGATCTTGCCGACCGCTGTCATCGGAATGCGGTCCACGAGGTGGATTTCCACCGGTATCGCGGCACGTTCCTGAACCTTCTTCCTGCACAGTTCCAGCAGTTCACCGGCTTCGGCCTGATGGCCTTCCTTGAGTTGCACGTAGGCGATGGGCATTTCGCCCTTGGCGGGGTCCGGGCGGCCGATCGCTGCGGCGATCTGCACGGAGGGATGGCAGACCAGAACTTCTTCGATCATCTTCGGGTCGAGGTTGTGCCCGCCACGAACGATGACGTCCTTGGCGCGGCCGAACATCCAGATACGACCGTTTTCGTCGACCATGCCGAGATCGCCGGTGTTGGCCCAGCGCTGGCCGTCCGGCGTGTCCTTGACGAAGAAGTCGCCATCCAGCCGCGAATCCACATAGCCGGGTACCACACCGGGTCCGCCGATCGCCAGCACGCCGCGTTCGCCGGGCGCGCAATCACGGACGAAGCGATTGTTTTCGTCGACCTCGATCGCCTTGACCGGGTGCCAGGGCAGGTGGACGCCGACCGAACCGGCCACCGGCTCGCGTCCGTCGTCGGGGTGGCCGGAAACCGCGCCGTGAATTTCGGACATGCCCCAGACCTCGCGCAGCCAGACCCCGAAGCGTTCATGGAAGCCGCGCAGCAGCTCGACCGGAATGGTGCTGCCGCCGGAGTTGAAGCTGCGGATGCAGTGCCCTTCCGAATCGGCCTTGGGCGTGGCGAGTATCGCCGCCGCCGTGGCTGGCGTCGCGATCAGCGAGGTCATGCGGTAGTGCCGGGCAACATCCCAGAAATTGCTCACGATCTGGGTATTGCGGAAACCGTCTGTGGTTAGCGTCAGCACCGTCTGGCCGTACACAATCGCGCGCAGCGACAGCATCACCGCGCCGCCAACATGAAAGTTCGGCATGGCATGGCCGACTACGCCTTCCGGCCTGGAACCGGCCATCGCGCCGGTGATCCAGGCATTCAGCAACTGCCCGAAATGGGTCTGGCGCACCAGCTTGGGTGCTGCCGTGGTGCCACCCGTGGGCAGGTAGACGGCCTCGGCCTGAGGGTCGCTTCCCGGTACGAACTCCAGACCGGCCGGGCAGGCGGCCACGGCGGCGGCGAAGTCATCGACCCCGTCGCTGGCGTCCACGAACAACACCTTCTTCAGGCTCGGAACCAGGCTCGTCAGGTCAGCCAGCTTGTCCCAGGCGCCGGGGCCGTAGCGACTCACGGTCGTCACCAACACGGTGGCCTTGGCCGCGTTCATGATCGACGCAATCTGCCCGACTTCCAGATACGGATTGATCGGGTTGGCGATACCCGCCGTCGTCGCGCCCCAGGCCGCGATCAGCGCTTCTGGCAGCATCGGCAGAATGATCGAAACCGAACTGCGCTCATCGCCGGCAAGACGCTTGAACAGGTTGGCACTGCGTTCGACCTGGTCCAGCAGTTCCGCATAGCTGATGCTGCGAGGCTCAACGCCGGTATCGGCTGAAAGCAGGTGCAGGAAAGCCGGCTTTTGCGGATTCTGGGCGGTCGAGTAGCGGATGCACTCGTAGATCGTGTTCCCGGGCAAGACCGATTCCGGCGCGACGGCTTCGACGGCCTGAATGTCATCCTGGGAACGGATATAGGCGCGTGCGAGGCGCCCCGGGCCAGGCTCGCAGCCCGGTAACCATGGCGAGCCCGAAGCGTCCTGCGCCACCGACGTAGCTTGAGTCATCCTTCTCCTCCTGATCGCGTACCGCCAGCTGCGTGGCGGTTTAGTTGTGCACCATACCGAAATGGTAGTGTGCCATACTAAATTGCGATTTGGGCGCTCTTCAATGAGCGTCGGTTATCAGCTCACCCGCCGGTACTGGCAGGGTGTTTGCCCGGTCGCCGTATGGAAGACCTGGGTGAAGTGGGATTGATTGTTGAAGCCCACTTCGTAAGTAATCTGCGCAACATCCCGGTCCGTACTGCTGAGCAGGTGCTTGGCTCTCTCGATGCGGCGAAGCGTGACGTAACGATGCGGCGACACGCCCGTAGCGGCATGGAACTGCCGCGCGAAATGGGCACGGCTGAGTCCAGCCTGGTGTGCGAGTTCGCCGAGGCTGAGATCCTGATCGAGATGCGAGTCGATGAATTCGAGGATCGACGCGAGCGGCATGCCCCTGGCCTGTCCGGGGGGTGGCGTCTTCGCGGCCGCCAGTGACCGGTCCGTCTCCGCCCGATGGGCGAGGTGGACCAGTAGCGCCCGGGTGACCGCCGTCAGGTAGGGCACGTTGCGTGCTCCGGCGTTGCGGTCTTCCGAAAGCAGGGTCTCGATGCAGGCGCTGGCGAAGCTGTCGCGGAACGCGAACTGGAACTGCTCGGATCCCGGTGTGCGCAGGCCGGCCAGACCAGCCACTGCGCGGCGCGGGATGTGGATCGACGAAAACGACACCTTGCCTTCGATGCGGTAGTCGACACTGCGCCCCGGCGGGATCACGCTGATCAGCCCGGGCGTGGAATTACGGTCGATCCAGGGGCCTTCGCAGGCTGCGCGCACCTTGCGCGAACCGGCGCTGTGATAGGCGATCACCAGATCGTCATTCTTCGACAGCTGAAACCCGTCGAGCCAGGGCAGCTCCCACTCGCACACGGCCAGACCGCCACAGGCCTGACCATCGCTGGACCGGACCGGGCCAATGCCGATTCCGCGGCTAAAAGCCTCTAGCGCCCTCATTGGAGTCGCTTTGTTCATTGTTTCTCCTCACGACCTGCGGCCGCGCACCGCTGGATTGTTGACCACGTTCAGCACGTTTTCAACAACCGGACGGTCCGATTTCGACAGATCGCGGCCGGCGTCGAGCCTAGCATAGAGCGAAATTCGTATGCAGCCATACCGATCACAGGAGGAAAGTCTTGATCAAGCCTGAGGACGCCGAATTCCACACGCCCGCGGATGCCGACCACCGGCATGCAGAAACCAACTGGTTCTGCTTCTACATCCCCAAGGAAAAGCTGATGGGGGTGATCTACACCGTGGCGCGCCGGGGTGTCGGCGTGCAGTCCTGTGACATTTCGCTGTACGGAGCGCTGGTCGACAACCGTGCCGAAACGCTCTATCTGGATTCACAGATGGCCCTGCCGTGCCCGCCCAGGCTGTCCGAATACGAGACCGCGAACGGGCTTTACGTCAAGGCGCACAACATTCGCGACTACCGCGTGGAATATCGCGGTTATGACGACACCGAAATCAAGTTCGACTTCAAGGGGCTGATGGAGCCCTTCGATATCCACGACCCCGAGCACAGCCCGATGGCCAAGGCCTCGGTCGAGGAGCAGCACGCAGGCGCCGGCATGGGTTCCGGCTATGGCGGTCACTTCGATCTGACCGGTCAGTTCCAGGGAACCCTCAAGTGGCAGGGGCGCGAGTACGAGATCGACTGCGTCGAGACCATGGATCACAGCTGGGGCAATCGTGCCGAGATCTTCGTACCGACGATGGGCTGGTCGCATGCCCATTTCGGGCCGGACCTGGCGATCAAGTGGATCAACCACTGGGACCCGAGCAAGCCGGTGGACCAGCAGCAGTCCCTGGCCCACGGCTACGTCCTCGAAAATGGCGAGGTCCACGGGCTGACCGATCTCAAGCTCTACACGCACCGTATCGGCAGCGTCATTCATTCGGTGGAGTTCATTGCCACCGACAAGCGCGGCAAGCAGTGGCACGCGCACGGAATGGCGGAAGTCGGCGGCCCGTGGGTCTGTTACGTGGCTTCGCTGGTGTACGCCGCGCAGTGCCGCTGGACGCTGCACGACGGCCGCGTCGGCTACGGCCTGGCGTCCGAAATCACCTCGCTGCAGGCGCTGACGCGTCAGCACGGGCGCCGCTGGACGCAGTCGTCTGGCCACATCACCTCATGAATACAAAACCCAATAACGCGGAGGAGATTCGATGACGGTCATCGACAAGGACAAGCCGTCGCCCGAGTGGATCGCGCAAATGCGCAAACGCTTCAAGGTGGAGCGTGAAATCGACCGGGCGTTGACGTTCAAGCTGGAAAAGCGGGCCGGGCCGGCCTACAGCAAGCTGCCGCTGGACACGCTGGTGGAGGGCGTCCGCTCGTTGATCGCCTCGCAGTACGGCGAACCGTTTGATATCAGGAACCCGCACTGGCTGGCCGGTGGCGCCTCCAAGCTTCAGATGCGCTTCGACCTCAACTGGAACCGTCCCGGCGTCGGGCGGGAAACCACGCGCATGGTGCTGCGCAATGACCTTGCCGAAGCGCTGCACGCGACCAGCCGCGCCCGCGAGTTCCAGATCGTCAACGCGCTCAAGGGCACGCTGCCGGTGCCGCCGGTGTTCTGGTACGACAACACCGGCGAGCACCTGCCGTATCCGGGCATCGTCTACGGCTTCGCCGAGGGCGTGACCAAGCCGTCCAACGCCAAAAGCGGCGTGTCCGGCCTGGGCACCTACATGCCCGAGGACGTGCGCAACAAGCTGGCGCCGCAGTTCGTGGAAAACATGGCAAGGCTGCATACCTTCGATTTCCGCCAGGCCGAACTCAGTGCCTTCGATATTCCACAAACCGGTACCGAGAACGCCCATTGGGCCGTGAACTGGTGGGACCGTGTCTGGGAAGAGGATGCCGATGAGGAGGTGCCGCTGGTGGCTCTGGCGTCCTCGTGGCTGCACAAGCACGCGCCGGCGGTGGAGCAACTGTCGGTGGTGCACGGCGATTTTCGTACCGGCAATTACCTGTTCGACGAATCGGACTGTCGCATCACCACCTGGCTGGATTGGGAGCTTGCGCGCATCGGCGACCGCCACCAGGACCTCGCCTGGAGCACCAGCCGCGCCTTCGCGACCATGGCCGAGGATGGCAAGACCCTGCTGGTGTCCGGGCTGATGCCCGAGCCTCAGTTTCTTGAGGCCTACGAGCAGGCGTCCGGCTTGAGCGTGGACCGCAAGTCGTTGCACTACTACCAAGTGTTCAACGCCTACGCGATGGTCGGCATGACCTTGGGCACCAGCTATCGCGTCGCCCGCAACGGCAAGTCTCATCAGGATGTACTGCTGGCCTGGCTGCTGGGTGTCGGCTACATGCTGCTCGATGAAATGCGTGATCTGATCGAAAAGGGGCCCTGACATGCAACTACGTCCACAAATCCAGATTCAAACCATCATCAAGGCGATGATGGAAGACGTAATCCCGGCCTTGGATCAGACCAACCAATTGGCCATGCAGTCCGCTCAGCTGACGATCGGCACGCTGACGATGATCGCCCAGCATCTGCCCCTGGAATACCGTTACGACTGTGATGAACTGGCGCGCCTGATCGACGCCGCCGCGAAACTGCGCGAGCAGGCACAGGGCGGAACGCAGACCGAACAGGCGGTGCTGGCCTTGCGTGCCGCGCTGGAAAGCGGCCGCGAGGTGCTCGACCGCGCACGTGCCGAGCCTTCCGAGATCGTCGAGGCTGTCGGTCTGTTGCGTCGTGCGACCGGTGACACCGTGCGCGCGGTCTATGCCGAATCCGAGCCCTCGGTGCGTGACGCGGTGGACGCCACAGTGCTCGAAGTGTCCAAGGAACAGCTGCTGCGCGACCGCTCCTGGCTGCTGATGCAGGGCTGGGAACCCGATCCGGGCGCGGTTCCGGCGGTGGAAACTCTGCTGCGGCCGGTCGGGGCCGTCTAGCGATGAGCGTGGCGCAACGCGAAGACGGCATGGGAATTCGGCGATTGAGCCTGAGCGGTGCCGTCAATTTTCGAGACCTCGGCGGCTATCCCAGCGTCGACGGCCGCCGCACCCGCTGGGGGATGCTGTTCCGCTCGGACCAGCTCGCCGAAATCGATGACGCCGATCTGGAAACCCTGGCGGGGCTTGGCCTGCGTACGATCTGCGATCTGCGTGCCGAATCCGAGCGCGAGCACAAGCCCAATCGCCGCCTGCGCGACCCGCATCCGCAAGTTCATGCCCTCGGCTTCATGCCGCACAACGGCGATGCGCTGCTTGCCGACGCGCGTTCCGGCAGCGTTTCGGTCGAGGAAATCGAAGCTCGCGTGCGCGAAATCTATCGACGCTTCGTCACCGACCAGACTCAGGCCTATTCACGCCTGCTGCATGTGCTGGACGAGCACACCGTGCCCTTGCTGATCCATTGCACCAGCGGGCGTGACCGGACCGGTTTCGCCAGCGCCGTGGTGATGATGGCGCTGGGTGTCGCGCGTTCGACGATTGCCGAGGACTACGCGCTCAGCAATCAGTATCGGCGCGACCTCACGTTCCAGATCGGTGGTGCCGTGGACCCGGCGGTGATGGCCGCGCTGACGCGGTCGCATCCCGCCTATCTGGCTGAGGCATTCCAGACCATCGATGAGGTCTGGGGTTCCGACGACGCCTATCTGTGCGATGCGCTGGAGCTCAGTGACGAACGGCGCGACGCACTCAAGGACCTGCTGCTGGAGCCTGCGCCGTAGAGGCGAGAGGTATTCGGAACCGATTTCATCAAACAACAACCGCAAGCAATTTCGGAGGAGATATAAAAATGGGTAAAGCACTGGAGCGCTTCTCGCTCGATGGCCGGCGAGCACTGGTGACGGGGGCCAGCAGCGGCATGGGCCGGCACTTCGTCGAAACCCTGGCCGATGCCGGCGCGCACGTGATCTGCGCCGCCCGTCGCATCGAGCCGATCGAGGAGGCCGCCAAGGCGATACGCGAGAAGGGCGGCAAGGCCGACGCCGTGCAGGTCGATATCGGCAGCACCGAGAGCGTGACCGAGGCCTTCGACGCCGCCGAGCGCGCGCTGGGCGGGCCGGTCGACCTGCTGGTCAACAATGCCGGTCAGATCATATTCGCGCCGTTTCCGGACATCACCGATGAACAGTGGGACGGTCTGATGAATGTGAACCTCAACGGTTCGATGCGCATGTCGCGCGAATTCTCGAAGCGTCTGATCGCCGCCGGTCAGCCCGGCAGCATCGTCAACATCACTTCGATCACCGGCCAGATGACCAAGGCCTATCTGTCGATCTACGGCACCGCCAAGGCCGCCCTGATCCAGTTCACCAAGCAGCTCGCGATCGACCTGTTGCCGCACAACATCCGCGTCAATTCGATCGCGCCGGGCTATTTCCGAACGGCCATGGTGGATTGGTATTTCGACAGTCCGGACGGTCAGTCGGAGGTCGAAAACCTGCCGGCGAAGCGGGTTGGCTTGCTGGAAGAGCTGGACGGCCCGCTGCTGCTGCTGGCCAGCGAAGCCGGTTCCTATATGAACGGCGCGATCGTACCCGTCGATTACGGCCACGTGGTGCGCATCTCGTTCACCTGATGCATCGCGGCGGCGCATGAATGATGCCGCGCCAATTCCGCGCGGCCGTTCTGGAAAAGAGGAGGAGTCACACAATGGGCAGTCATCCGCAAGATCAAGAGTTCAAATTCCCACTGGACCTGGGCGCCCCTCCGGGCTCGCTGGAAGGGCGGGCGCCGCCGATCGACAACGGCCTCGATGTGCCGGATCCGTCGCGTTACTACACGCCGGAATTCATGGCGAAGGAATGCCAGCAGCTGTGGCCTCGGGTGTGGATATTGGCCGCCGTGACCGCCGACATCCGCGAACCCGGAGACTTCACGCTCTACGAGCACGGGCATGAGGAATTCATCGTCGCGCGCCAGGATGATGGCTCGATCAAATCCTTCTACAACAGCTGCCCGCATCGCGGGAACCGTGTCTGCCAGACCGATCGCGGCACCGTCGACAGTTTCACCTGTCCGTTCCACAGCTGGAAATTCGGCTGTGACGGCAAGCTGCAGGAGATCGTCGACAAGGAGACTTTCAACGCCAAGCTGGTCGGACATCGTCCGGGGTTGAGCGAGGTCCGAACCGAGGTCTTGGCCGGCCTGGTGTTCATCAACATGGACGGCAATGCACCGCCGCTGAAGGAGTGGATGGGCCTGCCCGAAGGCTATCTCGAAGCCTATGAAATGGACACGATGAATCTCGTGCGCCATACGCGCAGCGAATGGAAAAGCAACTGGAAGACCGGCGTCGATATCTTCTACGAGTCTTACCACCTGCCGCACGTGCACCCGCAGACCCAGGGTTCGATCGAGGAGTTCAGCCAGGTCGACCTCTACAAGAACGGCTTCGGCCGCATGATCATGTGGTTCGGCATCAAGTCGCATCGTCACGAAGTCGAGGATGAACGCGAACTCGACGAGGGCGTGAAGATCATGCTGCGCGACGCGGGCATCGATCCCGACTTCTATGATGGCAAGGTTCACGAGACGCGTCGCGATATTCAGGTCGCCAAGCGTGAGCGCGCCAAGCGTCTGGGCATCGGCAGCGCGGATCGCCTCACCGATGGGCAGCTTAGCGACGGCTGGATCACCGGGCTGTTTCCGAACGTGCAGATGGGCATGCACGCCGAAGGCGTATTCATCATGCGCTTCGTGCCGCATGCCACCGACCCGGAACGCTTCTACTACGACAACATCCTGCTGTACCGGCACGTGGACGACCCGAACTACGACGTGCCGACCTGGATGGCGATGCCGGACGGCCTCGACCTCACCGGCGAAACCCGCCCGGAGATCGAACGCTGGCCCTCGGGTGAGGAGCCCGGAATCGGGCCGGTGCTGATGCAGGACTACGAGGCGGTCGAACACATTCAGCGCGGCCTGCGCTCGCGCGGATTCAAGGGGCCGCTATGGGGTGAGCAGGAAGCCCGCATCCGCCATTTCCATCGCGAGCTGGACCGGTATCTCGATGGGGAAAAGTGATCGCGTGAAGGCCGGTCGCCGTCCGGGCCGTCACGGGTATGCACCGTGACGGCCCATCGGCGGCCGGTGGCACGGCTGGCCGATTTGCCGGTCGACAGCAACAAAGCCTACAAGCTCGACGGGCATTCGGTATTGCTGTGCCATACCAAGAGCGGAATCTTCGCCGTGGATAACCGTTGCACCCACCAACTGGCGACACTCGAAGGCGGACGCATGCGCGGCAACCATCTGTTCTGTCCCAAGCATGGCGCGCGCTTCGATCTGCGCGACGGCTCCACCGTCGGCACCTTGGCCAAGGCGCCGATACGCACCTATGAAGTCTGCCTCGAAGGCGAGGACATCCTCGTCGACCTGAGCGGGGCGGACGCAAGCATGGAGAGCAAGAAACCATGAGCCCCGAACAAAGCACCGAACGCACGGTCGGTGAATTCCTGCGCCTGTTCTCGTCCGGCGATGTCGAGCAGACGATGGCGATGATGACCGACGATGCGACCTGGTGGGTCGCCGGCACGATGCCGATTTCCGGTACCTACGACAAGGCGGCATTCACCCAGCTGCTCTCCGGGGTGCTCGATACCTGCACTGGTCCGATCCGCATCACGCCCAAGCACTACACCATCCAGGGCGATCGCGTTGCGCTGGAAGCCGAGTCGTACACCGAGACGCGCAACGGCCGCATCTACAACAACCTCTACCATTTCCTGATTCGCGTGCGCGATGGCAAGATTGCCAGCGTCCGCGAGTATCTCGACACCATGCACGCCAACAGCGTGCTGTGCACGCCATGAACGACTCCCGAACGCTACCGGCGCTGGCCCACGAATTCACGTTCACCGCCGCCGTGCAGCCGCCGGTGGATGTGGGCGCGACCCCGCTGGGCACCCGCCTGTGCTTCACCATGGGCGCGGGCGAGGTCAGCGGCGAACGCATCCGCGGGCGCTTTCTCTCGGGCGGCGACTGGTTGATGGTCGGCGGCGATGGCTACGGTCGCGTCGACGTGCGCGGCCAGATCGAGACCCACGACGGCGCCTTCATCTATGTGCAGTATCACGGGTATCTGCAGATGAACGAGGCCGTGGCCGCCGCGCTGGCGAGCGGTGTCGGAACCGAACTGAAAGACGCCTACCTGCGGACGGCGCCGCGTCTCGAGTGCGGCGACCCGCGCTATGCCTGGGTCAACCACAGCCTGTTCGTGGCGGCGGGTCGCCTGCGGCCCGGCGGCATCGTCGAGTATCAGGTCCACCGTGTCGAATGAAGGGAGCCGCCCGATGAATTTCGATCCCGAAGCCGTGGTCCGCGGATTTTTTGCCGAGCTGGGCAAGGGCGGGCGCCTGATGGAGGCGGTGGAGCAGTACGCGGCGGATGACTGCGTCTGGGAAAACTCCGGTCTGCCGTCAGCCCCCGACAAGGCGGCGATGTTGCAGATGATGCGCGGCTTCATCGACGCCTACGCTCTGCATGCCCTGGTGATCGACGTGCGCGCGCTGGCGGTCAGCGGCAATGCCGTGCTCACCGAGCGTACCGACCACATGGACGATTCGCAGGGAACCCGCATGCTATCGTTTCCGCTTGCGGGAGTCCTGCGCGTACGCGACGGCAAGATCGTGCGCTGGACCGACTATTTCGACCCGCGGCCACTGCTTCCGCCGACAGCCTGAGTGATCGGGCTGTCTCGCGACGTCGGAAGCAGACGCCGCGATCAATCCGTTTGCGTGCGGTCTGACGCGCGGAGGAGGGGGTGGCGGTGTCTCTGCACACGGGGCTGTCGGCGTGGGTGCTGGCGATCGTTCATGCGCTCGAAAAGGCAGGTGTTGACTATGCGGCGCTGCTGGAGCGTCTGGACATGGATGCGAGCCGTGTCGGTGATCTCAATCATCGCTACCTGCAACATCAGGTCACCGATCTGTGGAAGCTCGCCGTCGAGACCACCGGCGACCCGAACTTCGGTCTCAAGGTAGCGCGCCAGGTTCGGCCCTCGACATTTCATGTCGTCGGTTACGCGATGTCCTGTAGCGGCACCCTGGCGCGGGCTGCGGAGCGCTTCGCGCATTCGGCGCGTCTGATTTCGGATTCGGCGCGGGTCGATTTCGACACCGTCAGCGACGGTTACCTGCTGGTCGTCGATCTCAACACCGGCGGTGAACCGCCGATCTACCAGACCATCGACACCATGCTCGCCGGCTTCCTGCTGCTGTGCGAATGGATCGTGGACCACCCGCTGGCGCCGCTGGAAGTCTCGTTCCGGCATCCGCGGCCGGTCGATGAAGGCGAATACCGCTCGATCTTCCGATGCCCGATTCGCTACGGCCAGCGCCGCAACAGCATCCTGTTTCCCGTGGCCGATCTCGACCAGGCGATACCGGCAGCCAACGAGGAGCTGGCGATGCTGCTCGACGAAATGGCCGCGCGTTACATCGCCACGCGCTTCGACCGCCGCTTCTCACGACAGGTGCGCGACACCCTGATTTCGCAACTGCCGCACGGCCAGCCCAGCAAGGCGGTGGCGGCACGGGCGATGAACATGACGGAACGCACCCTGCTGCGACGCCTGCACGACGAAAACACCACCTTCAAGGAACTGCTGGACAAGCTGCGCGAAGAACTCGCCTATGACTATCTGCGGCGCGGCGATCTTTCGATCGAAAGTATCGCCGACCTGCTGGGGTTCTCCAGCAGCAGCACCTTCTCGCGCGCCTTCGTGCAATGGACCGGCAAGCGGCCCAGCGACTGGCGCAAGGGCCATCGCGAGTTCGGCTGGGAGTAGTGGCGGCTGCGGATTGCCGGCTCAGCTCGACAGCGCCAGTTCGATCGCCTTGAGCGAGGTGCCGGTGCTCCAGCCGCCATCGACCAGCAGCGTCTGGCCGGTGATGTAGCCGGCGTCGTCGCTGACCAGGAAATGGATCGCCGCCGCCAGTTCCTCGGGGCGGCCGATGCGGCCCAGCAGCGAGAACACGGCGGCATTCCTGGCCACCATCTCCGGCGCCTCGGCCATCGCCATCGGCGTGTCGATGATGCCGGGGCAGACGCAGTTCACGCGGATGCCGGCTGGGCCGTATTCGACCGCGGCGGTCTGCGTCAGCGAGATGATCGCGCCCTTGGTGGCGGCATATTCGCCCCACTGGGCGAAACCGCGCACCGCGGTGATCGAGGACAGGTTGACGATGGCACTCCCGGGTTTCATGCGCGCCGCCGCCTCGCGGATGCCGGACTGTACGCCCATGGCATTGACCTCCCAGAAGCGTCGCGAGCGGTCCGGTTCGGACTGCGCCAAGGCCCGCGCTGTCGAGATGCCGGCATTGTTGACCATGATGTCCAGCCGGCCATCGATGGCGAGCGCCGCATCGCACAGCGCGGCGACGTCGTCCGCCGAGCTGACGTCGGTTCTGCGGAAGCGGCAGCCCCATTCGGCGGCCTGTTCGCCAACGTCGACGATATCCGCGATCAGGACTTCGGCGCCAGCCTGACGCAGGCGCCGGGCGGTGGCCGCGCCGATGCCGGAGCCGCCGCCGGTGACGATCGCGGTCTTGCCATTGAGTTCGAACATAGTGATCTCCTCGTTCGCGGGCGAGTAGCGTCCCGGCGCTTATCGTTGTGTGCCATACGATGTCGTATGCCGACGCCGGGCGGGAGCGCCGTCCTTGCCAGAATTGGGCGGAGCGCGACAATTTGCTGCGCTGCGGCGAAGCACCTTATTGGCACGCAGTGCGCAGCATTGGCCTGTACGGCCATCGCGGTTTGGTGTCGCAGCAGCCTAGGATGTACCCAGTCAGGCATTCCGCAGAAGTGCCGCAATCTCGATAAACGAATGGTAGGAGGAGAACCCTATGACGCTCGAATGGTGTCAGTACTGGATCGGCTTGTTCGCGAAAGAACCGGACGAATTGATCGGCCTGTACTCGCCGGAGTTCCTGTTCGAGGACATCAACATGGGCGTGCGGATCGAAAATGATCTGCCGGCGATGAAGACGTTCCAGGCTGGATTCATCGTCGAAAGCCCTGAGCTGAGTTACAACAAGTTCGACGTCTTCGACTATGTGGGCGATCGCCGTCTCGGCTCCTTCCAGTGGACCTGGGAAACCAAGCACGCCGGTGATTTTCTCGGCGTGCCCGCCGCTGGCAAGGTCACCAGGACCAAGGGCGTCACCGTGATGGGCTGGGACGAGAACGGCAAAATCGTCCTCGAACGCAGCATCTGGGACGCCTGGGCGGTCCTGCAGCAGCTCGACGCGATCAAGCTGGGGGCAGCGGCATGAGCTACGATCCGCTCGACCCGGCAGTCACGACTCATCCGTATCCGCACTATGCGGAGCTGCGCGCCAAGGAGCCGGTGAAGTGGCTCGAATCGATGCAAGGCTTCGCCGTATCGAGATTCGAGGACATCCTCACCGTTTTGCAGAACGCCGACGTCTATTCGTCGTCGCAGTTCTGGCCGGCGCTGCTGGGTGAATACGACCCGGTGCCGGAAGTGCCGCCAATGATCTCCCTGGACCCGCCGGGTCATGTGCGCATTCGAAAGCTCGCCAATGTCGCTTTCGTGCCCAAGAAGATCGCGAGTTTTCCACCGAAGATTCGCAGGATCGCGGATGAACTGATCGACGGCATTCTGGCCGAGCATGGCGAGTCCGGAACCATGGATTTCGTCTGGTCGTTCTCGGCGCTGTTCCCGGTGACCGTGGTTGCGGACGTGCTCGGCGTCGACGTCGAGCGTCGCTCCGAGTTCAAGCATTGGGTCGACGACGTGCTGTCCGCCGGCAATCGCGCGGCCTATGGGCCCGAGCGTCTGGCGCAGATCGAAAAGAGTTCCCGCGCTCTGCGCGAATATTTCGACGAGCTGTACGAGCGCCGCAAGGCCGAGCCCAGGGACGATCTGATCAGTTCGTTCATCCAGGCGGAGGTGGCTGGCGAGCACCTGAGCAAGTACGAAGTGATGAACATGGCGATCCTGCTGCTGATCGGCGGTGTGGAAACGACCACCAACCTGCTCGGCATCACCCTGTTCCACCTGCGCAACCGCCCCGAGGTCGAACAGAAGGTTCGCGCCAATCCGGCCTTGATCCCGAATCTCATCGAAGAGGTTCTACGCTACGACACGCCGGTGCAGATGCTGTTCCGGCACACCCTGAAGCCGACGGTGCTCAACGGAGTCGAGATTCCACAGGGCTCTCTGGTGCTACCGCTGTTGGGATCGGCCAATCGCGACGAGCGTCAGTTTGCGCACGCCGACGAGTTCGATATCGAGCGTGCGCCGGGGCAGACGATGTCCTTCGGCCAGGGCGCGCATTTCTGCCTGGGCACCTTCCTGTCGAAGATGGAGGCGCGGATTGCGCTGGAAGCTCTGTTCGAACGATTCGAGACCCTGCGCGCCGCCGACGGGACTGTGCAGTGGATGGACTCCTACTTTGCGCGGGGTCCCAAGTCCTTGCCGACGCATTTCAAGGCCCGGGTCAGCGAGGCGGTTCATGGCTGAAGCGCACAAAATCGCGAAGCTCTCCGAACTCGTGGAGGACAAGCATCTGGCCGCGAAGGTCGGCGAGCACCCGGTGGCGCTGTTCCTGGTCGAGGGCGAGGTCTACGCGACGGCGGGCAAGTGTCCCCATGCCGGTGGTCAGCTACACCGCGGCACGGTCTGCGACGGGAAGTTGAGCTGTCCCTGGCATGGCTGGTCCTACGATCTCAGGACCGGCGAATGCGAAGAGTCGGATGATATTTCCCTGGCGTGCTATCCGGTGCGCGTCGAGGACGACGATGTCTATGTCATCCTCTGAGGGCGGCGCAGCCCCGGTCATGAATGAGGCAATGCTGCAGGCGCTGCGCGAGATTGTCGGCGACGATGGATTGCTCATCGGCGAGGCCGTGCGCGAACGCTATGCCGGCTACTTCATGTCCTCGATCGAGGCGTCCGCCCTGGTGCGGCCGTCCAATACCGAACAGGTGTCGCGGGTGCTGGCGCTTTGCAACGCGCAACGACAGCCCGTGGTCGTGCAGGGCGGCATGTCCGGCTGGGTTCGCGCCACCGAAACGCGTCCCGGCGATCTCGCGCTGTCGCTGGAGCGGCTCGACCGGATTGAACAGGTCGATCCGGTCAATCGCACCGCGACCGTGCAGGCCGGTGTGGTGCTGCAAACCCTGCAGGAACATCTGGAGCCGTTTCAGCTGAGTTTTCCCTTGGATCTGGGCGGGCGGGGTTCCTGTCATATCGGCGGCAACGCCGCGACTAACGCGGGCGGCATGCGCGTGATTCGCTACGGCATGATGCGCGAGCAGGTGCTGGGCGTGGAAGCGGTATTGGCGGATGGGACCGTGGTGTCGTCGCTCAACCGCATGATCAAGAACAACACCGGTTATGATCTCAAACAGCTGTTCATCGGCAGCGAGGGCACGCTCGGTGTGATCACGCGCCTGGTGCTGCGTCTGCGCGAACAGCCGCGAAGCAACAACACTGCCCTGGTGGCGGCGCAGAGCTTCGAGCAGCTCGTGGAGCTGTTGCGGCACTGCGATGCCGCGCTGGGCGGCCTGTTGAGCGCCTTCGAACTGGTCGACAACCGTTTCTACAACGTCAATACCGGGCCGTCGCGCCACGTCGCGCCCTTGCCGCAGACCTATCCGTTCTACGCGATCATCGAAGCGCTCGGTTCCGATCAGGAACGCGACACCGAGCTGTTCGAAAGCGTGCTGGGCGAGGCCGGTGAAAAGGGCTTGTATGCGGATGCGGTGGTCGCCACCTCCGAGCGTCAGCGCGCGGACATCTGGGCGGTGCGCGAGGATCTGCAGCACATCGTGCGCGACTTCCAGCCGTTCTACGCCTTCGATGTGAGCCTGCCGGTAGGCGAGATGTCGGACTACATGGTCCGCGTGCGCACGCTGCTGCAGCAGAAATGGCAGGACGGGGCGATCGCGTTCCTCGGTCATGTCGGCGACGGCAATCTGCATATCGCGATCGGCGCCGGCGGCCCGCAGGACCGGGAAGCGGTGGAGTCCTGCGTCTACGAACCGCTGATGCCTTTTTCCGGATCGGTTTCGGCCGAGCACGGCATTGGCCTGGAAAAGCGCGCCTATCTCGGTATCAGCCGCAGTCCGGTCGAAATCGAGCTGATGCTGCGGCTCAAGCAGTTGATGGACCCGGTCGGCATTCTCAACCCTGGCAAGATCTTCGGGTCGCGCGAGGCGCCGTCCCGCAGGGCGGCCTGAGCCCGCGATGTCGAGCGGACCGCAAGCCGGTGCCGCCAGCCTGGTTCTCCACGGCTATGCGGTCAGCAACTACTTCAATACGGTGCGTGCCGCGCTGATCGAGAAGGGGGTACCGTTTACCATCGAACGCGTTCGCGCCAGTCGCGACGAGGCTTTCCTGGCGCGCAGTCCGATGGGCAAGATCCCATTCCTGCAGACGCCGGCCGGCTGTTTCAGCGAAACCGTGCCGATGCTCGAATACCTGGAGGAACGCGGCGACGGGCCGCCACTGTATCCGGCCGACCCATTGCGGCGCGCCCGTGCGCGGCAGCTCATGAATATCGTGCAGCTGTATCTCGACCTGCCGATGCGGCGCCTGTATCCGGGCACCGTGATGGGCAGCGAACACCTGCCCGGTGCGGTCGATGCGGTGGCGGTCCAGCTCGAAATCACCCTCGATGCCTTGCGCCGCCTGTTCGAGTTCGGCCCGTTTCTGGTCGGCGACCGCCTGAGCCACGCCGACCTGATGACGCTGTACTGCGTCGACGTCGGCGACCGGGTGACGCGCCAGGTCTACGGCTGGTCGCTGATCGAACGCATCGCCGGTCTCGCCGACTGGGGCCGGATGATGAACGCCCGCGCGAGCACCCGGATCGTCGCCGCCGAATTTCTCGAAACCTTTGTTCCCTACCTCGAAGCCAAGCGCGCGGCCTATCGACTCGACGCTGGCGGCGGCCTGTTTGCACCGCCCGTTGCCGTCTGAAGCCGACCGCGCATAGCGAGATCAAGCCATGAACGCCCCGATACCTGCCCCGAATCCCGGTTCCCTGCGCGAGGTCGAACTCGACGACAAATACACCGCCGAATCCGGTACCGTGATGATCTCCGGCACCCAGGCGCTGGTGCGGCTGCCCCTGCTGCAACGCGAATTCGACCGCCGTGCCGGTCTCAATACGGCCGGTTATATCTCCGGCTATCGCGGCTCGCCGATCGGCGGCTACGACCAGGAGCTGTGGCGCGCGAAGAAGCATCTCGACGCGCAGGCGATCCACTTCCAGCCCGGCCTCAACGAAGACCTTGCCGCCACCGCGATCTGGGGCGCGCAGACCCTGCAGCATATTCCCGACACCACCGTGGATGGCGTGTTCGGCATCTGGTACGGCAAGGGGCCGGGTGTCGATCGTTCCTGTGACGCCTTTCGCCACGGCAACTTCGCCGGCGTGCATCCCAATGGCGGCGTGCTGGTGGTGGCGGGCGACGACCACATCGGCAAGTCGTCGACGGTTGCGCACCAAAGCGAACTGGCGCTGATCCACTGCGGCATGCCGGTATTCGCCTGCTCCACCGCCGAAGATGTGCTCGATCTCGGTCTACTCGGCTTCGCGCTGTCGCGTTACTGCGGCACCTGGGTGGGCTTCACCACCACTAACGAAGTACTCGAACAGACCATGACGGTGAGCCTGGACGCGCTCGATCGCGAGATCGTGCGTCCCGATCAAGGCGAACTGCCGCCCGAGGGCCTGCACAACCGCCCGACCCACGTCGACCGCGAACGCTCCATCGTCGTGCACACGCGCTATCGCTGGCCGCTGATCGAAAAGTTCATCGACGCCAATCCGGTCAACCGCGTTTTGATCGACGCGCCGGCGCGCCGCCTGGGCATCGTCAGTGCCGGCAAGGCGGTGCAGGATGCGGTGCAGGCGCTGAAGATGCTGGGTCTCGACGAACAGCGGGCCGCCGCTTTGGGTGTTTCGCTGTACAAGCTCGGCTGCGTCTTTCCGGTGTCGACGCGCGGGCTCAGCGATTTCGCCAGGGACCAGGCCGAGCTGCTGTTCGTCGAGGAAAAGGAGCCGGTGACCGAACGCCAGGCCAAGGAAATCCTCTACGGCCAGCCGCAGGCGCCGCGCATCGTCGGCAAACGCGACGAGGACGGCCAGCCGCTGCTGCCGACCGACGTCCAGCTCAAGCCGATCGAGCTGGCGCTGGTGATCGCCGGCCGTCTCGAAAAGCTCGGCGTGGTGCTGCCGGCCGAGGTTCGCGAACGCGTCGACCAGCTCAGCCGGCAATTGGCGCTGACCGCCGGCATCACCCCCAGCGACGTCGTGCGTTCCCCCTATTTCTGCTCCGGCTGCCCCCACAATTCCAGCATGCCCAAGCCGGACGGCAGCTATGTCGGCGGCGGCATCGGCTGTCACTCCATGGCCATGTACAGCGACGAGCGTGTGCTCGCCAATACCCAGATGGGGGGCGAGGGCGCGCATTGGTACAGCCTCGCCAAGTTCACCCGAATGCCGCATCTGTTCCAGAACATGGGCGATGGCACCTACTACCATTCCGGGATTCTCGCGATTCGCGGCGCGGTCGCCGCCGGGGTCAACATCACCTTCCGCATTCTCTACAACGATGCGGTGGCGATGACCGGCGGCCAGCCATTGGATGGACCGATTTCGGTCGGCGCGATCAGTCATCAGGTGCTCAGCGAAGGCGCCACGCGCTGCATCGTCGTCAGCGATCGGCCCGAGCTCTACAACGCCGAAAGCAAGCTCGCGCCGGGCGTGCGTGTGGAACACCGCAGCGAATACGACCGCGTGCAGCGCGAGCTGCGCGAGATCGAAGGCGTGACAGTGGTGATCTACGAGCAGACCTGCGCGGCCGAGAAGCGCCGGCGCCGCAAGCGTGGCCAGTTCCCCGATCCGGCCAAGCGCTTGTTCATCAATCCCGAAGTCTGCGAGGGCTGCGGTGACTGCTCCGCGAAGTCCAACTGCGTCAGCCTGTGGCCGCGCGAGTCCGAGCTGGGACGCAAGCGCCAGATCGACCAGTCCGCCTGCAACAAGGACTACAGCTGCCAGAATGGCTTTTGTCCGAGTTTCCTCACGATTGAGGGCGGCGGCCTGCGCAAGCCCGACAAGGTGGCAATGGACGGCGACTTCTCGCTACCCGAAGCGCCGGTCGCCGCGATCGGTGAGGCCAGCTACAACCTGATGGTGTCCGGGATCGGCGGTACCGGTGTGGTCACCGTCGGCGCGCTGATCACTATGGCTGCGCACCTGGAGGGCAAAGCCTGTTCGGTGTTCGACATGACCGGCTTGTCACAGAAGAACGGCGCCGTGTTCAGCCATCTGCGCGTCGCGCACAGCAGCGACAAGCTCGGGGCGCAGCGCGTCGGCGTGGGCGAAGCCGATGTGGCGCTGGCCTTCGACGCGGTCGGCGCGCTGTCCAAGGAGCCGGCGATCACGCTTGATCCGAAACGCACCCGCGCTGTGGTCAACACCCGCGTCACGCCGACGCCCGCCTTTGCGCGCAACCCGGACCTCAAGATTCATCCCGGACTCCTGATAAATCGCTTCCGCAATGCCGTGGGCGAGGACCATCTGTATACGGTGGACGCCACCAATCTGGCGCTGGCGCTGCTCGGAGACACCATTGGCGCCAATCTGTTCCTGCTCGGCTATGCCTCGCAGCTCGGGCTGTTGCCGGTATCGCCGGCCGCGATCGAGCGCGCCATCGAAATCAACGGTGTGGCGGTCGAATTCAATCAGGAAGCCTTCAGACTCGGCCGCCTGCAGGCGGCGGACCCGGAACGCATCGCCAAGGCCGTGGCCAACAGCCGGCCGCTTGCTGAATTCACGCCGCTGCAGAATCTGGACGAGATCGTGTCGCATCGAATCAAGTTGCTCACGGACTATCAGAACGCCGCCTACAGCCAGCGCTACAAGCGCCTGGTCGATGAGGTGTGTGCCGCCGAGAAGCGTGTTGCGCCCGATCGCGATGCGCTGAGCAAGGCCGTGGCGCGCAACTTCGCCAAGCTCATGGCCTACAAGGATGAATATGAGGTGGCGCGTCTCCACTGCCTGCCGAGCGTCAAGGCCGAACTCAAGGCGAGTTTCGAAGGTGATGTGAAGATCAAGTACAACCTGGCGCCGCCGCTGTTCGCCAAGCGTGATCCGACCACGGGTCAGCTCGTCAAGCGCGAGTTCGGCTCATGGATGGGCACGGCGTTCGCGCTGCTCAAGCACTTCAGGTTCTTGCGCGGCAGCGCCTTCGATCTGTTCGGCTACAGTGCCGAACGGCGGATGGAGCGCCAATTGATCGATGAATACGAGCAGCTGATGCGCGAACTGCTGCCGACGCTGTCGCCGGACAACGTCGACACCGCGGTGGAACTGGCGTCGATCCCCGCAATGATTCGCGGTTACGGGCATATCAAGGAAGCGAACGTGGAAAAGGCAAAACCGGTACGCGCCAGGCTCGTCGAGCAGTATCGCAATCCCGCGCCGAAGACCGAGCCCGGCGGTGCGGCGCGGATCTACAAGGCGGGCTGATTCAATAACGACTAGAGCGGCGTAGCCTTCGATCGCCGCCACGAAAGCAGAGGAGACTGTGATGTTCGGAATGCTGGTAGGCGGCAAGTTGTTGCAAGGAACCTCGACCGAGGCGGTGATCAATCCCAGCGACGAATCGGTGGTGGCGCAGGCCCCCGTGGCCGACGCAGCGATCGTCGATGCGGCCGTGGATGCGGCGCAGCAGGCCTTTTCGAGCTGGCGCCATTCGTCGCAGGCGACGCGGGGCGAGGTGCTGCTCGCGATCGCTCGCGTCATCGAGGACAACAGCGCGGAGCTGTCGGAACTGCTGGTTCGCGAACAAGGGCGGCCGATGCCGTTGGCGCAGTTCGAGATGGGCCTGGCCACGCAGTTTCTGAACTGGTACGCCCAGCAATCGCTGGAGCCGGAGCTGCTGTCGGATGACGCGCAGCGGCGGGTCGAGGTTCATCATGTACCGCTGGGCGTGGTCGCTGGCATCGTGCCCTGGAACGCACCGATCCATTTGGCGATCAACAAGATCGCGCCGGCGCTGGCGGCCGGCAATACCATCGTGATCAAGCCCGCGCCCACCACGCCGCTGACGACCTTGCGGCTTGGCGAACTGATCGCCTCGGTGGTGCCTCCGGGTGTGGTCAACATCATCAGCGGCGGCGGAAACATCGGTGCGCAACTCACCACCCATCCCAAGGTCGCGAAGCTGTCGTTTACCGGTTCGACAGCAACGGGCAAGGCGATCATGGCGGCCGCAGCGGATTCGCTCAAACGCATCACGCTGGAGCTGGGCGGCAATGACGCCGCGATCGTGCTGAAGGACGCGGACGTGGCGGCAATCGCCCCGGCGTTGTTCGGCATGGCATTTTTCAACAGTGGGCAGGTCTGCGCGGTCATCAAACGACTCTATGTGCATGCCGATCTATACGAGGCCGTCTGCGAGCAGATGGCAGCCATGGCCGAAGGCGCCGTGCTCGGCGACGGTTTCGACCCCAATAGTCAGTTCGGGCCGGTACAGAACAAGGCCCAGTTCGACAAGGTGCTTGGCTATATCGAAGGCGCGCGCCGCGACGGACGCATCATCGCTGGTGGCGGTGAGCCCCGGAGGCCGGGCTACTTCGTACCGCTCACGGTGGTCCGCGATATCGAGGATGGCAGCGCCCTGGTCGACGAGGAGCCGTTCGGGCCGGTGCTGCCGATCGTGCGCTTTGCGGATGTCGACGAGGTCATTGCCCGCGTCAACCGTTCCGCCTACGGTTTGGGTGCGTCCGTATGGTCGCGCGACCTGGCTGCGGCCGGTCGCGTTGCCAGTGAGATCGACGCCGGTTCGGTGTGGATCAACCAACACTGCGCACTGGATCCGGCGGTGCCGTTCCCGGCCATGAAAAATTCCGGGATCGGTGTCGAGTCCGGCCGCGAAGGCTTGCTGGAATATACGGCGCTCAAGGTCGTCAACATCAACAAGGCTTGAGGGCGATTCGACATGTCGATGATCGAAGAACTGTTTTCGCTGAAGGGCAAGACCGCCGTCGTTACCGGTGGCGCGAAGGGAATCGGTGCGATGATTTCCGTCGCCCTCGCTGGCGCCGGCGCGCAGGTGATTACGGTATCCCGGAGCCCGGCCTCGCCGGAGACCATCGGTGCCGGGCTTGATGCGAGCAATTGCCGGTGCCTGAAGGCCGACCTTTCCAGCATCGAGAGCTTGCGTCAGGTCGCGCGCGACATCGCCGAACTGGCGCCGGAACTCCACATCCTGGTCAACAATGCCGGAGCCTTCAGTGCCAGCGATATCGCCTCGGTGGATCCGGATCGCTGGGATGCGGAAATGGCGCTCAATGTGCGGGCACCGTTTTTTCTCGTGCAGCAACTATTGCCGAACCTCGTTGCCGCTGCCCGTCCTAACGACCCCGCGCGGGTCCTCAACATCGGTTCGATCGCAGCCTTGTGGCCCAAGAGTACCGGCGCCTATGCCTATGGTTGCAGCAAGGCGGCCTTGCACCAGCTGACGCGCACACTCGCCTCCGACCTGACATCGGCGGGTGTTCATGTCAATGGCATTGCCCCGGGTTTTTTTCCGACCGACATGACGGACGGCTTGTTTGAAGCGGCGCCAGGGTCGCGTGAAGCGACCCGAGAAATGGTTCCGGCGCGTCGCTTCGGCAACGCCGACGACATCGGAGGCATGAGCATTGCAGTGTGTTCACGAGCCGGCGCCTACCTATCCGGGGCGATGATTCCCGTCGAAGGCGGCTTGTGGTCGACGTGATTGTCCAAGTCAGGCAGATTCGTTGACGTGAAAGCGATATCGCCGTTGCCAGACAAGTTGTGATCCATACTAGTTGTTGGGTTTTGTCGAAAGCCTGCGAATGAGCGTGTGCCACCCGTTGCGCAAGGTGCTTTCAGTCGATGGACATAAGCCGTCCAAATTGTGGCGATGAAGGCCCGCGTACAGCGAAAATAAATGTCGTCACGCGGGCCTTGCGCCAGCCTGAATCTAAAGGTATGGTTCCATACCAGTGGGCTGGTGATGTCTCTTGCCAAAGCCGGTGCCAGAAAAATAACGATAGATCGCCAACAAGGCGTTTAGAGAATTCGGCCCTGGAAAGGGTCGGCAGTGCGAACGGAGGCGTTAACGAGTTGCCCTAGACGGTTTGCTCATCGGTGTAGGTTTGCCGGTTGGCTGCTGGTCCTGCAAGTGTGGTACAGGCTTGTGCACTCATGTCGGGCGATTCCCGTCAACCCTACCAAGGTTTGCTCTGAAGATTGGCCGTGGATCGACGTTGTCGGTCAACGCTGATGAAGTTGTGCGTGGTGAAGGCAGTACAGGTCTGACTGCGCCGCGTGAATTAAGCCAGCAAGGAAGCGTTGCAGTGATGCTCATAACGACATGGATTTTGGGAGGAGAGAATGCCTAAGCTGTCAGTAAAGTTATCCTTGGTGCCGCTTGCCTTGGGTATGGCGCTCGGTACTGTTGCCCATGCGCAGAATGGCGCGGGCGACGATTCGCTCGACGAGCTTTTCGGGAGTTCGTCGACGAGTGAGCAAGGCGAAGCCGCACAAGCGCCAGCCAGTGAGCCGGAGACCGGGCCGGATGCCGCGGATCCTCCCGATCTTGCGAATACGCAGGGCGTCGATGCCGATGAGCCCGAGCCGGAGGCCGACGTGGCGCCAACGAGGCGCCGGGCGACGAGCCGCATGGTCGAGGAGATCGTCGTCACCGCGCAGAAGCGCGAACAAAGCCTGCAGGACGTGCCGACGAGCGTGACCGCGTTCACCGGTGGCCAGCTTGACGCCCAGGGCGTCAGTGACCTCAAGGATCTGCAATTGGTGACGCCGGGCCTGACCTTCGATTCGATGGCCAGCTACAGCATCATCTTCATCCGAGGCGTCGGCGGTGATGCCTTCCAGGCCGCCGTCGATTCCAGCGTCTCGACCTATATTGACGGTCTCTACCTGCCGTTTACCTTCTCCTCTGCGCAGGCGCTAGGCGACGTACGGCAGGTCGAAGTGCTGAAGGGGCCGCAAGGTACCCTGTATGGCCGTAACGCCGTCGCTGGCGCGATTCTGGTCGAACTCAAGGAACCGTCGTTCGACGAATATCAGGTCAACCTGTTCCAGCAGTTCGGCAACTACAACGACAGTAAGACCAAGGCGGCGGTATCCGGTCCTGTTCCCGGACTGGACAATGTCGCTTTCAGTCTTTCCGGCTTGTACCAGGATCACGATGCCTACTCGATCTACAAGCCGGACCCCTCGCAGAAATACCTGCCTTACCGCAACAAGGGCTTTCGTGCGGCGCTGCAATGGGACCCGTTTGAGAGCTTGAGCCTCAAGGGTTCGTACTATCACCTCGAATCCCAGGATTCGGATTCGGTCGTCACCGTATTGCTTGATTCTTCGCCCGTGTTTGCGGCGATCACGACGCCGATCACCGAGCCTCATCAGTCCGGCAACAACACGAATGTCGGTGTTCGCGGCAAGACACGCATACTTTCGCTGGTTGCGGAGTCGGACTACTTTGACGCCTTCAGCTCGAAGCTGGTCTATGGGCACACCAATGCGCTCAGCAACATCTACTTCGACTTCGACTCCGCTCCGGAACCGATCCTCGACATCAGCGCCTTGCCGAATACTGCTGTGGCCGATTCGTTGGAGTTGATTCTGAACTCGGAGTCCGATTTCACGCCAGACTGGCTGCAATGGACTGCCGGTGCGTACTACGAGGATTCAACGAAGACGGGACGCTATCCGATCACGGTGGATGCTGTTGCGGTGGGTGTCGGCGTTGTGGATGCACTGTTCCCCAACTCGGATCCGGTTTGCGGTCTCCTGATGTCGGTCGGCCTCGACTGCAACGACAATCCGACTCAAAACCAGAATCCGTTGGTGCAGATTCCGCTTGATAGCGGCATCGATACAGAGCATTACTCGATCTATGGGCAGCTGACCTTCAGTGTGACGGATCGCCTGGACGTTGTGGCTGGCGGCCGTGCTTCGACGGAAACGCGCGACCTGACGTATTCACGCGTCCAGCTCAAGCTTCTGGATGTTCCACTGCTGGGCGACACCGAGGCGATTACGCTTGTCTCCTATACGCCGCAAAGCCATACCTGGGACAGCTTCACGCCTAGTGCCGGCCTGAACTTCCAGTGGACGGACAATATTCTTGCCTATTATCGCTACGCGGAGGCATTCAAGAGCGGGAACTACAACGGCTTGAACATCAACAATCCGCCGCTGCGCGTTGAGCCAGAGCTTGCGACATCGCACGAAATCGGAATCAAGAGCACCCTGCTTGAGGACGGCTCTCTTACGTTCAATGCGGCGATCTTCCGCAACCATGTCGAGAACGCTCAGGTGCAGATCCTGGCGCTGCTCAGCGGTGGTGTCACCCGCCTTCAGAATGCAGCGGCATATACGATTTATGGTGGAGAGATCGAGGCTAACTGGTTCGCACTGGACGGGCTGCTGCTATCGCTGTCAGCAGTTTACCTCGACGGTTCCTATGACAGCTTCATCGGCGAGGGCTTCAACCCCGTGACGGGCCTGAACATTCCGGGGCAGGACTTCGCCGGAAATGACACCGTCAGAACCCCGGAAGTGACCGGAACGGCGTCCGTCAGCTACACCTTCCCGTTCTTCTTCGGTCTCGATGCAGAGTTCGGAGCCGATGCGTACTACAACGACGGGTTCTACTACGATCCGCTGAACTCAATTACGCAGGACGCTTACACGATCTACAACGCGCGATTCGGTCTTTTCGATCCGGAAAGCAACATTCGTGTGACCTTGTACGGGAAGAACCTGACCGACGACGTGTTCTTTACCCAGAAGTATCGATTCGATTTCGGCGAGACCGGGATCTATGGCGCGCCGAGAACTTACGGCGTCAGCGTCCAATGGGACTACGGCGGCTGACCTGAGGCCGCCGCGGATGGCGGTTAGCCGATCAGAAAGTCATCGATTCAAATGCTTTTGGGAGCAATAATGAACAACTCCAAAACCGGCGTCGGTCTCTTCACGCTTTCGACCGTAGCGCTCATTCTGCCCTTCACGGCGCAAGCCTATGAAGGCCCCTACGCTGGGATCAAGGGAGGCTACAGCCAGGCCGACGACCAGACGTTTGACTACGCAGGTACACATACCACGACACCGCAGGCGCCGATCATCGTCGAGCAGCCCGCTATCCAAAACGACGGCATCGCTGCCGAGTACGAGTACAAGAGTGCGATCGCCTATTCACTGGTGCTTGGTTGGGCGTTCAGCAACGGCCTGCGGCCCGAGTTCGAGCTTACGCAGCGCAAGGACTCGGCTGACAGCATCATCAATTCCAGCGGTGGGGAGGAAGACGCCAGCGGGTCGGATCTTTCGAATACCACGGGGATGATGAATCTCTGGTACGACGTCTTTCCGTCCTGGACGATTCATCCGTATGTCGGGGCCGGTGTCGGCTTTCTGCGAACCAAGCTCGACCAGTTCCAGAGCGATGTATTGACCGACTTCCAGACGGGGCTGGTTCGACAGGCCGACGATACCGTGCTGGCCTACCAACTCGGCGCCGGTATCGCGTGGGACATCTTCGATCAGATCAGTCTGGGGCTTGACTACCGCTTCCTGACCGCGGACGAGGGCAAGTACTACCCGTACCAGGACCAGACCAAGACCCACGTCGATGCCGACTACAAGGCGCAGACGCTGTTCCTTTCAGCCAACTACTACTTCCGGGTTCCGAAGGAAAAGGCGCCCGAGCCGGCCCCCAAACCGGCTGCGGTGGTGGAACCTGCTCCGCCGCCCCCGGACAGTGATCGCGATGGCGTTATCGACAAGTTCGATCAGTGCCCGTCTACACCCAGCGGTACTGAAGTCGACGATGTGGGCTGCGCCTTGCCGCCGCCACCGCCACCCTGCAAGACGCCCGAGCCCGGTGAACGTGTGTCCTTGGGGGGCTGCGGTACCGGCGACACGATCACCCTGAGCGGCGTCAACTTCGAGTTCAACAAATCGACACTAACGCCGAATGCCAAGACCATTCTTGACAACGTGGCTGCTGAGCTCAACAAGTATCCGGAAATTGAGGTCGAGTTGGCCGGGCATACCGATTCCCTGGGGCGCGATGCATATAACCAGAACCTGTCCGAATCACGCGCGGATTCGGTGAAGCGCTACCTCGTTTCCATGGGTGTCGATGGCGAAAGGATGGCAGCCGTTGGTTACGGTGAGGCGCAGCCGGTGGCGGACAACGACTCGGATGAGGGGCGTGCCAGGAACCGTCGTACCGAGCTCCGGATTACTGCTGGGGTGGCCGAAGTCCAGCCGTCCCCTCGGTCGCCAGGCGACCGGTCCGCTCCGCGCTCCGCGCAGCCGCAGACAAAGCAGGACTCCGTTAATGTAGAAAAAGACGACAGTAATCAACAGTCAGTGGAAGAATCGCCTGAGGATTCAGAAAATCTTGATTTCCTGGACTTCTGAGAAATACAGCTTCCCTTCCGGCCGGTGTCACACAAGCAGGTGGCATCGGCCTTCTTTTTGCGAGGCGCGCTTGTCGACTTCGCGGCGGACGTCTCAGCTCCATTCTCACCTGCAATGCGGCATCGTGCCCGTGTGAAAAGAAACGGTATGGTGCCATCCGACAAAAGGGTAATTTCCGTCGATGGAAGGGGTCATTTGAAGCTGATTTTCCGGCGGGTTCCGGTGAGGCTCCGATTTCATGTGCAATTACATCTCATAGGTATCAAACAGGTGGACTTGGGGCGGGATGCGGGGTATAAATAATGGAAAGTATGGCTCCATACAAATACTGAAATTAGAAGAGCTCCTCACTATGTTTCAAAGAAATCTGTTCGAGCAGGAACACGAGATGTTCCGCGCGTCGGTCCGCAAGTTCATCGAGAAGGAAATTGCGCCGTTCCACAAGCAGTGGGAGGAGACCGGCGTCGTGCCTCGCGAGCTTTGGCTCAAGGCCGGCGAGGCCGGGATGCTTTGTTGCACGATTGCCGAAGAATTCGGCGGCCTCGGTCTGGATTATCTGTTCGACGTGGTGGTCTTCGAAGAACTTGCTCGTAGCGGTTTCACGGGGCCGGGATTCCTGATCCATTGCGACCTGGTGGCGACCTACGTCAACTCGTTCGGCACCAATGACCAGAAGCGGCATTGGTTGCCCAAGATGGTATCCGGCGAAGCGATCGGATCATTGGGCATGACCGAGCCACATGCGGGCTCGGACCTCCGCAATATTCGCACCTCTGCGATCAGGGATGGAGACGACTACATCATCAATGGCCAGAAGGTGTTCATTTCCAATGGACAGCTCTGCGACGTATTGGTGCTTGCGACCAAGACCGGTGGTAGTGGGGAGGACAAGGGAATCACTCTGTTCCTGGTGGATACCTCGCTACCCGGGTTCAAGCGCGGCCAGAATCTGGAGAAGCTGGGCCTCAAGGGACAGGACACTTCGGAGCTGTTCTTCGAGGATCTTCGAGTGCCCGCGTCGGCCATGCTGGGCGGGGAGGGGCAGGGCTTTTCGCTGATGATGACCAAGCTCGCTCAGGAGCGGCTGGCGCAGGCGATCCGTTCGGCAACCGTCGCTGAGACGGTGATCGGCTGGACGGTTGAGTACACCGCTCAGCGCAAGGCCTTCGGCAAGACCATCGCCGACTTCCAGAACACGCAGTTCAAGCTGGCCGAACTCAATACCGAGGCTGTGATCGGTCGCGTGTTCACCGACCGTTGCATCGAGCAGTTCATGAAAGGGGAGCTGAGCCCTGTCGATGCGGCGATGGCGAAGATGTGGCTTTCGAACCTTCATTGCAAGGTCGTCGACGAATGTCTTCAGTTGTTCGGCGGCTGGGGCTACATGTGGGAATACCCGATCGCCCGGGCCTACGCCGATGCACGCATCGTCAAGATCGCCGGCGGTTCGATAGAAATCATGAAGCACATCATCGGAAAGGCAATGTTTCGAGAGGCCTTGGGCAGTAACGGCGTTTAGCGTTCGAGCAGTCATAACGCCGATCCGGGGTGGATCGAGGTTTTCCCTGTTTGGAATTTTAGGAGAGTCGCCCCAAGGGACAATGAGCTGGATGCTTCTGCAAGGACGCGGAATAAACATAAATACATACGCGTTGGAGGAGTATTACAGTGTTAGAACTCAAGCTATTTTCGGCAGGGCCGATCTTGCCTGTTTCTGGTGCATTGAATCGGTGGGTCTGGACAATATGTCTGACGGCGGGCCTGAGCATTCCGGCCCATGCGCAGGTGTCTACAGATGAACCTGAACAAGACAATTCGGAAACAGGGGCCGTTACCGAGGCGAGACGCGGCGTCATCGAGGAAATCGTGGTGACGGCTCAGAAGCGCCAGCAGTCGATCAACGATGTCGGCATGGCGATTACTGCACTGAGTGGCGAGCAATTGCGCGATGCAGGCATACGGGATGTGGGTGATCTCACCAAGGTCGAGCCGAGCTTTGTCGTCTCCCAAGCGTTCTACGGAACGCCGGTGTATTCAATACGAGGCATCGGCTACAACGAGCAGTCGTTGGCCGCGAGTCCGACTGTCAGCATCTATGTTGACGAGGTGCCCTACGCTTATCCGGCCTTGACCAAGGGCGCGCCGCTCGATATCGAGCGCGTGGAGATTCTCAAGGGGCCGCAGGGGACCCTGTTTGGACAGAATGCGACGGGCGGCGCAATCGACTACATCGCGGCCAAGCCAACCGACTACTACACGTCCGCCGTCAATTTCACATATGAGCGCTTCGACGAAACCAATCTCAACGGTTACTTCAGCGGGCCGCTGACGGATCAGCTGAATGCTCGCGTGGCCTTTGACATGTCTGAAGGTGGAGCGTGGCAGAAAAGTTATACCCACGGCGGCAGCCTCGGTGATAACGACATGAAGCGCGCACGCCTGCTGCTGGACTGGCAAGCGCTGGAAACGCTCAAGGTATCGCTCAATATCAATGGCTGGACCGATCGCTCCGACGCCATGGCGTCCCAGCTTTACGCGGTCAACCTGCAGGTGCCGGCAGCCGCGGAGTATGTGCCGGAAACGCTAGCCTACCCGCTGGCACCGCGGGAATCGTCGCGCGCTGCAGACTGGAGCCCTGACTCGCCGCCAAGCCTCGATGAGACCTTCTTCCAGACGTCGTTGCGCGTTGACTACGTGCTGTCGGATTCCATCGACCTGACATCGATCAGCTCCATTCAGCGCTATCGGCAGGACAATCTCGTCGAAAACGACGGCATGAGTCTCGACAACAACGCGGAACGTCAGCGCGGCACCGTCGATTCGCTGGTGCAGGAGCTTCGTCTGGCCGGTGTCGCCAGCGATGATCGCCTGCACTGGCTGGCTGGCTTGACTTATTCCAAGGACGAAACCAAGGAAAACAACGTCGGGATTCTTCCGGATTCGTCACCGGGGCATCAGCCGGAACTCGGCGGCGCACCCAGCTTTTCGACGATCGGTACGGTCGCTGAGCCGACCGTCAACGCCAAGGCGGTGTTCGGCAATCTGGAATACCAGCTTTTCGATGAGCTAAGCATTCACGGTGGAGCGCGCTACACCGAGACCAAGATGGACTTCGACGCCTGCCTGTATGTGGTCGATCCGAATTTCGCCGCCTCGTTCGCGCCGTTCGGTTTCGATCTGCAGCCAGGAGACTGCGTCACCTTCGGTTCCGACTTCATGCCGGGTTTGCAACACCTTTCGCTCGATGAAGACAATGTGTCGTGGCGGGTCGGTGCGGACTGGACGGGGTTCGACGACACCTTGATCTACGCCACTGTGAGTCAGGGCTACAAGGCCGGCTCTTTCCCGACCTTGCCGGGAACGGGCGTCATTCAGTTCGCGCCGGTGACTCAGGAGTCCCTGCGAGCCTACGAGCTGGGATTCAAGACCGAGCTGTTTGACTATGCCCTGAGCCTGGGCGGCGCGGTGTTCCGCTATGAGTACGAGGACAAGCAGCTGCGTGGCAAGGTGCTCGACCCGACCGGTGTGTTCGGAATTATCGATGCCCTCGTCAATGTCCCGAAATCGGTCGAGAACGGGGCGGAGCTGACCGCGACCTGGCGTCCGGACAATCATCTGCGGGTGAACGCGGGCCTAACCTGGCTGGATCCGGAAGTCGACGGCACGTTTCTTACCTATGATCCGTTTGCCCAGCCGGATCCGGAGACCGGGGCCGCTCCGACGCCCACGGATTTTGACGGTTATTCGTTCCCCGGCGTGCCGGAATGGTCGGCCAATGTCGGTCTGCGCTACGAGTGGAGTTTGCCGTCCGGCATGATCGCCTCACTGTCCGCCGACTATCGTTACCAGACGGACTCACAAGGGCAGTTCGTGGCATCCGACAGCGTTGAACAGGGCAACGCTTCCTTGAAGATCGACAGTTATGGCCTGCTGGATCTGCGGGCCGGACTGGAATCGGCGGATGGCGCATGGACCCTCGCCGTATTCGGCAAGAACGTCACCGATGAGTACTACTGGACCCAGGCAACCAAGGTCTATGACGCCACGGTGCGTTATGTGGGCATGCCGCTGACCTATGGAATCACGATCGGACACAGGTTCTCGGCAGAATGAACAGGAGCCCGACTGCTCGCGTAGCCGGGCTCCGCATTTCGTATCGATTGTCCGCGTATGCGGGCTCAGACAGCCGTGCGGCCCGAGCTGACGAACTCGGCGAGGGCCGCCTTGATATGCGTGAGGGAATCGATGAGCCTGAGCCGTTCTTCCGGCGAAATGGCCGCGAGAATCTGCTCGTTGAAGTCCACCTCCATCCGAGTCATGCGCTTGATCAGCGCCTGCGCGCGACGCGTCAGGTAGACCCGCCTCGCGCGCTTGTCGCTCGGGTCCGCGCGGCGGTCGACCAGGCCGGCGGCTTCCAGCGATCCAACCACGTCTCCCAGGCTGGCCTTGCCCACGTCAAGCACCTCGGCAAGCTGCGTCTGCATCATGCCGTCGTGGCGCGACAGGTGCGCCAGCACCCACCATTGCGCACGAGTGACCCGAAGCGGCTTCATGAACTGGTCGTAGGCGCTGCGGCGCATGCGCGATACATCGTGAATCAGGAAGCTTAGGCGAATGCCCTCTCGTCCTACATCGTCGTCGACCAATCGTTCGGATCCACGTGGCAGCGGAGGCGCTGCTTTCGCCGATGTTCGCGCGGGTCGCGATGTGACCGTCCGCTTCCCCGCGGACTTGGCGGGCGCAGCCTTCTTCGCCGGCAAGCTGCGGTTGATTTTCTTTGTGGGCATTGGAGCAATCCTTGGTGTGGCGCGATCGGCCCGCGGAAGCGCGAGCGGCTCCAGCGTTCCGCGAATTCTAGCAAACGCGCCAGACGCGTCGGTAAGCGATACTCGAACAGGCGTCACGATCGGGCGGGGGAAGCGGCTTGTGTGTCGAACGAACGCCTCCACCGATCGACGCCCGAGCTTCGCTCGGCTGTCCTGTGCGTGCACCCACCGATCCACATTCATGCAACGACGAGTCCAATTCGCACGATGAGCTTTCTAAAATCGATCTTCAGGCCCAAGGAAACCAAATACGTCGAAGTGGCGCCATTCGGCGCGAGGTTCGAAATTCCCGGTGGGCAAACCATACTCGAGACGGCGCTGGAGAACGGTGTGCCGTATCCGCACAACTGCACTGTCGGCACTTGTGGTTCCTGCAAATCCAAGTTGCAGGAAGGCCGGGTGCGCGCACTGTCGGACTTCGGCTATACGCTTTCCCAGCAGGAGATTGCGGCCGGCTACATCCTGGCCTGCCAGGCGATCCCCAAGGATCCGCTGACGCGCCTGGAGGTCGAGAGCCCCGCCGCAGATGCGCCGCCGGTGATCCAGTGCAAGGGCCAGATCGCGGCCACCGTCCAGCTCACGCATGACATCCTTCAGGTCAGTATCGAACTCGACAAGGCGGCAAAGTTCATTGCCGGCCAGTACATCAACATTGCCTATGAAGGCCTGCCGGCTCCGCGTAACTATTCGTTCGCTGATGCGCCCGAGCGTGAAGGACGAAGCCTGGTCAAGTTCTTCATCCGCAAGGTGCCGGGCGGCGCCTTTACCGAAGCGCTATTCGCCGGTGAGTTGAAGGACGTGCGCTTCGATATCTCGGCGCCCTATGGCGGGTTCTATCTGCGCCCCGGCAGCAGCCCGATGATCTGTATCGCCGGCGGAAGCGGGCTGGCACCCTTGCTGAGCCTACTGGAGGACGCGAGATTCAAGAGAATCAAGCGACCCTGTGCCCTGCTGTTCGGTGCGCGGACGCAAGCCGACCTCTATGCGATCGAGCAGATCGAAAGCATCGCCAATGCATGGACCGATCAGTTCGTGTTTCTTCCGGTGCTTTCGCATGAGGCTGCGGATACTGACTGGAAAGGTGCACGCGGATTGGTGACAGAGTTCGTCGAGGATGTTCTGCCGGGTGTGGACATCGCGAGCGCTGATGGTTACATGTGCGGTCCGCCGGGAATGATCGATGCCGGAATCGCCAAGCTGACCGCGCTCGGCATCGACCTGGAATCCATCTACTACGACAAGTTCACCGACCAGAGCCATGCGGCGAAGATGCCGTAGGCGCGAGGGTACCCGCCGGCGCGACAAGCTGGTAGTATGGTGCCATACGAATTGACAAGACAGTCCAGAATTCAATGGTGAGGAGCGTAGTGTGCGTGGATTGACAGACAAAGTCGCCTTGGTCACAGGTGCCGGTAGCGGAATCGGAAAGTCGGTCGCGATGCGGTTGGCGAGCGAGGGGATGACCGTCGGCGTATTGGATATCAACGAGGAAGCCGCAAAGGCGACGGTCGATGCGATCACACAGGCTGGCGGAAAGGCTGATGCCGAGATTTGCGACATCACGAATGCCGCGGCTGTGAAGCAGGCGGTGGCCGCCATCGAGTCGCGCATCGGCCCGACCTGGACCTTGGTAAACAATGCTGGCTGGGATCGGCCGATGCCGTTTCTGAAGACAACGCCGGACTTCTGGCAGAAAGTTGTCAATATCAATTATCTGGGCCCCCTGACGGTGACCCACGCCGTAGTCCAGGGCATGGTCGAGCGCAAGGGTGGTCGGGTGGTCTTCATCGCCTCCGACGCAGGTCGCGTCGGCTCCAGTGGTGAGGTGGTCTACTCCGGTTGCAAGGGCGCGACGATCGCCTTCGCCAAGGCCCTGGCGCGTGAAGTCTCGCGGGCCAACGTCCTGCTCAATTGCGTTTGCCCGGGGCCGACCAATACGCCAGCGATGGACGCTTTCGTGGGCGCCGGAGAAGCTGGCCAGAAAATCCGTGACGCGATGGTGCGCGGCGTGCCCTTGGGTCGTATCGGTGAACCGGAAGACTACCCCGGGCTCGTGGCGTTTCTCGCCAGCGATGATGCTTCGTTCATGACCGGGCAGACCATCAGTGTCTCCGGTGGGCTCACCATGCACGGCTAGCTGGGCTTGCCTCGATAACGCAGGACAACACTGAATTCGGCCGGAAGAAGCCGGCCAAAAAAACAGAAAGCAGGAGTGGATCATGTCCGAATACAAAGACATCATTTATGAAGTCGGCGAGAACGCCGTCCGCATCACCATCAACCGCCCGGAGGTCTATAACGCCTTCCGTACCCAGACGGTCGAGGAGCTGATCCTTGCCTTCCGCGCCGCCGACGAAGAGAAGTCGGTCAACAGCATCATCCTCACCGGCGCGGGCGACAAGGCGTTCTGCACCGGCGGCGACCAGAAGGTGCACCAGTCCGAGGACGGCCTGTACGGTCCGCGGGGCATGGTCGGCCTGCCGATCGAGGAATTGCAGTCGGCGATGCGTGATTGCCGCAAGGTGGTCATCGCGCGCGTCAACGGCTTCGCCATCGGTGGCGGCAATGTGTTCGCCACGATCTGCGATCTGACCATCGCCTCGGAGAAGGCCAAGTTCGGCCAGGCAGGGCCCAAGGTCGGATCGGCCGATCCGGGTTTCGGTACCGCCTATCTGTCTCGCATCGTTGGCGAGAAGAAAGCGCGGGAGATCTGGTTCCTGTGCCGCCAGTACACCGCCCAGCAGGCGCTGGAGATGGGTCTGGCGAACACGGTGGTGCCGCACGACCAGCTGGACGCGGAGTGCGAGAAGTGGGCGGCGGAAATCAATGCCATGAGCCCGACAGCCATCGCCATCGTCAAGCGCTCGTTCAATGCAGACAGCGAAACTATCCGCGGCAACCTGTTCCTGGGCGTGGCCGCGGTCAAGGGCTTCTACCAGAGCGAGGAATCGCGCGAGGGCGTTCGCGCTTTCAACGAGAAGCGCAAGCCGGACTTCAAGAAGTACGTCTGAGCAGCGGACCGTGATGGATTCAAATATCAGTGTCAGCCTGGAGCCGGGCGGCGTGCTGCTGGCCCGGATCGACATGCCCGGTCGGGCGATGAACGTGTTTTCGATGGATATGATGGATTCTCTGGAATCCATCATCGTTCGCGCGGAGTCCGATCCCGAAGTGCGCGGTGTGGTGCTGAGCTCCGGGAAATCCACGTTTCTGGTCGGTGCCGACCTGAACATGATCCGTGTGTTCACGGAGCGGGCGAAGACCGGCACCTTCGAGCAACTACACGATCTGTGTGGCCGGCTCGGGCGGCTGTTTCGGCGCATCGAAACCAGTCGCAAGCCGTATGTCGCGGCGATCAACGGGCTCGCGCTCGGTGGCGGTCTGGAGGTCTGTCTGGCCTGCCATTCACGCATTGCGGCGAACGATGAAAACGTGGGCCTTGGTCTGCCCGAAATCAAGCTCGGCCTGCTCCCCGGGGCAGGTGGAACGCAGCGCCTGCCGAGACTGATCGGCGCGCGCAAGGGCCTGGAGTGTCTGTTGCACGGGCAATCCCTGTCTCGCGACGAAGCCTTGAGCCTTGGACTGGTCGACGAACTGGTGCCGGCCGCCGAGTTGATCGCCGCGGCATTGGAGCGTGCGCGGACACTGGCTGCTCCGTCTGCGCCCTGGGATCGGCCGACGGCGAGATTCGACTCCGCACCCTTCGACTTCGGCTCCGAGCGGGCTTATGACGAGATCTCCGGCACGCTTGGGATCAGTGTCTATCAGCGTGTCCGCTACCCGGCGTACCGCGCGATCATGCGCTGTGTCGTCGAAGGCTGGTCACTTCCGGTCGACGAGGCGCTGCATCACGAGATGGACATTTTTGTCGATCTCATCCGCGACCGTGTGGCGGGAAACATGGTCCGCACCTTGTTTCTCAACCGGCAGACGGCCAAGAAGCAGGGACTACTCGATTCCAGCGGCCCGCTAGAGCAGGGCGACAAGGCCTTGCTGCCTCGCTTGCGTGCGGTCCAGGCGGGATGCGAGGCGATGTCGCTGGATGAGGACGCCCGAATTCTCGCCATCGCTCTGGAGGCCGCTCGCTGTTGGGGAGACGACAAGGTTTCCATTCCCGCGCTGGCTGACGTGGCTGTGGTTGAAAAAGGCTTGTGTCCGGCCTTCACCGGGGGGCCGTACACTTTCTTGTTGCAGAGCGACCTGGACGCCTTGCGGGTCAGCGCGGCAGAACTGGCGGGCCAGCACGGCGCGGCGTTTGCGTGGCCCGATGCTGCGGACCGTTTTCTGGCTGATGCCGGTACGGCGCTGGCCTGATGGCCGTGGATCGCAGCTTCATCGGCTACTCGCTGCCCGACTACGAGTTCGAAGTCAGCCGGGAGCGGGTCGAACGTTTCGCCTCGGCGATCGGCGTCGATCGTTCGCGCGTGGATCCCGATGTGGCACCGTTGACGTTCATGAAAGTCATCGAGGGCGAGAATGACAGCTCGCGCCGCATCCTCGATGCGCTCGGGGTCGAACTCAAGCGGGTCCTGCACGCAGAGCAAAGTTTCGACTATCTCGAACCGATCCGTGTCGGTGAGCGCCTGAGCGTGCGCCGCTCGGTGACCGATATCTACGACAAGAAGAACGGCGCGATGGAGTTCATCGTGATCGAGGCCGCCATGCAGCGGCAGGACGGCCGCCTGGTCGGATGCTCGCGCCAACTGGTTCTGGTTAGAAACCCCCAGCGCGGAGCCGCGCAATGACGGCCCTGCAGACCCTGCGCGAATTGAGTCCGGGCGACGTGCTGATCGAAGCGACAACCCCCGCCGTTTCGCGTGAGTCGCTGCAGGCCTATGCATCGGCCTCCGGTGACAGCAATCCCCTGCATCTCGACCCGGCGTTCGCGCGCCAGGCCGGCTTCGACGATGTGATCGTTCACGGCATGTTCGGCATGGCGCGTCTGGGATGCCTGCTTTGCGAAGAGCTGCCGGTGGAATCGATCCGCGGTTTCAGCGCCAGATTTGCCGCGATCATTCCGGTCGGGCAGGCGCTGCATTGCCGCGCCACGCTTGAATCCAGGAATGCCGAAAGTGCCACGCTGGCACTGGAATTGAGCTTGCCGGACGGACGCGTCGCCACGCGCGGGACGGCGACGATCGCGCTGGACGTCGGCGACTGACGATGCACACGCTCAGTTCCAGCCAATGGGTCAAGACGCTGCGTCCGCAGACGACGGTCTATCTGCCCGGCGTGTCGGGCGAGAGCCTGGCGATCTACAAGGCCTTGCAGGGGGCGCCCGAATCCGCGGCCGGCGTGCGGTTCGTGGGCATGCATTTTCCGGGAATCAATCGCAGCGACTATCTCGGCCTGCACGCGCAGGCGCGACAGCGCGCGTATTTCATGCTGCCGGGCCTGCGCGCCGGGCTGGCCAGCGGCCGTGGCGAACTGATGCCGCTGGATCATCCGCGCATCTACCGCGATCTCGCCGGCCTGGAGGTCGACGTGGCGGTAGTCCAGGTCAGCCCGCCGGACGAAAAGGGTTTTTGTTCGCCCGGCCTGTCGTATGACTTTCATCCCGCGGTCTGGAGCCGCGCGCGCCAACGCCTTGCGCACGTCAATCCGGACATGCCGAAGACCCGCGGTTCGTTCCGGATTCATGTGTCCGAGCTCGACGCGATCATCGACGAGCCTTCGCCGCTGGTACAACTTTCGGAACCGGCGGATGCCGCCGATGACCGGCTGCGCCGTCAGGCTGCGCTGGTGGCCGAACTCGTGCGGGATGGCGATACCATCGAATTCGGCGTCGGCAAATTACCGGCCGCGATTGCGGCCGCCCTGGTCGACCATCGCAATCTGCGAATCTGGTCCGGGATGATCGCCTCCTCGGTGCTGACGCTGCTCGACAGCGGCGCCGTACACGGCGAAGCCTCCGTGGAGGGCGGCGTGGCCCTCGGTGAGGCGGCGCTCTACGACCGCGTCAGCCGCGACGATGCCTTCTATTTCCGCCCGGTCAACGAAACCCACGATGTCGCCCGCCTGATGCGGATCGAACGCTTCTGCGCCATCAATTCCGCGATCGAGGTCGATCTGTTCGGCCAAGCCAACGCAGACATGATCAAGGGCCGCTATGTCGCCGGCGTCGGCGGCCTGCCGGCCTTTGCCGCCGGCGCATCGCTGTCGCCGGGCGGGCGGTCGATCATCGTGCTGCCGGCCGCGACCGACGATGGTCGCTTCAGCCGCGTGGTGCTGAATGTCGGAAAGCAGGCGATGGCAGCCTTGCCGCGTCACGCGGCGGATACGGTTGTTACTGAATACGGTGTCGCCGAACTGGGCGGTCTATCCCTGCACGAACGTGCCAGGGCCATGATCCGCATCGCCGCGCCCCAGTTTCGCGACGAATTGGAACGAACATGGAGCGAAATGCGTGATGGGCTCTGAGCCCGAGCGCCCATGAATTTCGGGAGTAGATGCAAATGAGCAAAGGTGTAATGGACGGTAAGGTCCTCATCGTCACCGGTGCGGGCCGCGGAGTCGGTGCCGAAATCGCGAAGCTGGCGGCGCGCGAAGGCGCCCGCGTGGTGGTCAATGATCTCGGTGTCAGCCAGGAAGGCGAGGGCGGCAGCCTCGGCCCCGCCGAGGAAGTCGTGGCGGAGATCAAGGCCGGAGGCGGCGAAGCCATCGCCGATGGCAACAACGTTGCCAGCTGGGACGGCGCGCACGGCCTGTTCGCCACGGCGATGAAAGCCTATGGCGACGTGGACGCGATCGTCAACAATGCCGGGATTCTGCGGGACACGATCTTTCACAAGATGTCCGAGTCGGAATGGGATGCGGTACTGGCCGTCAATCTGAAGGGCTGCTTCAACGTGGCACGCGCGGCGGCGCCGCATTTCAAGGCCTCGCAGAAAGGTGCCTTCGTGCATATGACCTCGACCAGTGCGCTGGTCGGCAACTTCGGTCAGGCGAACTATGCCGCTGCCAAGATGGGCGTCGCGGCGCTGTCCAAATCCATCGCGCTGGACATGGCCAAATTCGGTGTTCGTTCCAACGCGATTGCACCGTTCGCATGGACACGCATGGTCGGTTCGATTCCCGACACGCCCGAAAACGCCGAACGTATCCGCGTCAACAAGCAGATGTCGCCGGAAAAGATCGCGCCGTTCGTCGTGGCGCTGTGCTGCGACCGGGCCAAGGACGTGAGCGGACAGATTTTCGGCGTACGTCGCAACGAAATCTATCTGTTCAGCCAGCCACGGCCGATTCGTTCCGTACACGCGGGAGAAGGCTGGACGCCGTCGTCATGTATCGAGCGAGCAATACCGGCGCTGCGTCCATCGTTCTACAAGCTCGAGCGTTCCTCGGACGTCTTTGTCTGGGACCCGGTCTGAGCATTCATTAGCGAATTCGGCTTCGGTCCGGTCAACAGGATCAAGCGGATGATGATTGGCAAGAAATCTGGCGTGACTGGCCAGAACCCCGGAGGAGATCGGCGTGAGTTCAAAAATCTACCCAGATGCCGCCAGCGCGCTGGAGGGCCTCACCTTCGACGGTATGAGCGTCATGGCCGGCGGCTTTGGCCTGTGCGGCGTACCCGAAAACCTGATCGTCGCCCTGCGCGACTCCGGGGCGCGCGAGCTGACCGTGATCGGCAACAACGTCGGCTGTGACGAGCACGGCATGTGGCTGGTGCTGGCCAACGGCCAGATCAGGAAAGTGCTGGCCTCGTATGTCGGCGAAAACAAGATTCTCGCCCAGCAGTTCATGAGCGGCGAGATCGAGATCGAATTCAACCCCCAGGGCACCCTGGCCGAGCGTATCCGCGCCGGCGGCGCCGGCATCCCCGCGTTCTACACGCGCACCGGCTACGGCACGATGATCGCCGAGGGCAAGGAAACCCGCGAGTTCAACGGCGAGCACTACGTCATGGAAACCGGCCTCACCGCCGACCTGTCCATCGTCAAGGCCTGGAAGGGCGACAGCGAAGGCAACCTCGTCTACCGCAAGACCGCGCGCAACTTCAATCCGATGATCGCCACCGCCGGCAAGGTGACCGTGGCCGAAGTCGAGATCCTGGTCGAACCGGGCGAACTCGACCCCGATGCCATCCACACGCCCGGCATCTTCGTCGACCGCATCCTGCAGGGCAGGAACTACGTCAAGCACATCGAACGCCGCACCACCCGGCCGCGGGCCGAGGCCTCGCAGGCCGCCACCGGAGTCGAACGCTAATGGCCTGGACACGCGAACAGATGGCGCTGCGCGCCACCCGGGAACTCGAAGACGGGTTCTACGTCAACCTCGGCGTCGGCATTCCGACGATGGTCGCCAACATGATTCCCGAAGGCATGAAGGTCACGCTGCAAAGCGAGAACGGCATGCTCGGCATGGGCGCCTTTCCCTACGACGACGAAGTCGACGCCGATCTCATCAACGCCGGCAAGCAGACCATCACCGAACTGCCGCAGACCAGCTACTTCTCCTCGGCAGACAGCTTCGGGATGATCCGCGGCGGACACATCAACCTGTCGATTCTCGGCGGCATGGAAGTGGCGCAGAACGGCGACCTCGCCAACTGGATGGTGCCCGGCAAGATGATCAAGGGCATGGGCGGAGCGATGGACCTGGTCGCCGGCGTGCGGCGCGTCGTGGTGGTGATGGACCATTGCGACAAGAACGGCGGCGCCAAATTCAGGAAGGAATGCTCGCTGCCGCTGACCGGCAAGGGCGTGGTCGACCTGTTGATCACCGATCTGGCGGTGTTCGAGATCGACCGCCACGGCGGCAGCGGCGCGACGCTGGTGGAGCTCGCGGACGGCGTCAGCCTGGACGACATCAAATCACGCACCGAAGCCGAGTTTCGCCTCGGCCCCGGTATCGGCTGAAGGACGAAAAGCGCATGGACATTCAACTCTCAGAATTGCAGCAGGAAATCGACGTTTCGGTGCGCAAGGTGTGTGCGGAATTCACCGACGACTATTGGCACGAGTGCGACGAGGAGGCCCGCTTCCCCGAGGAGTTCTACAAGGCGATGGCAGCGGCCGGCTGGCTGGGCATCACCATGCCGGAGGAAGTCGGCGGTGCCGGCCTCGGCGTTACCGAGGCGGCGATCATGATGCACGCGGTGGCCTCCAGCGGCGGTGGTCAGGCGGCCGCATCCAGCATCCACATCAATCTGTTCGGACCGCACGCCATCGTCGTGCATGGCACCCCGGAGCAGAAACAGCGCTGGCTCACGCCGCTGGTTCTGGGCGAGCAGAAGGCCTGCTTCGGCGTGACCGAACCGGACGCCGGCCTCGATACCACCAGCATCAAAACCTTCGCCAAGAAAGTCGAGGGCGGTTATCGCGTCAGCGGCCGCAAGATGTGGACGTCCACCGGTCAGGAAGCGCACAAGATCGTCCTGCTGGCGCGAACCACGCCCAAGGCGGACTGCAAGCGCCCAGCCGATGGCATGACCCTGTTCTATACCGATCTCGACCGAAGCCAGATCGAGGTGCGGCGAATCAAGAAGCTCGGCCGCAACGCCGTGGACTCCAACGCGACCTTCATCGACGACTACTTCGTGCCCGAGGAAGATCGGATCGGAGAGGAAGGCAAGGGCTTCTACTATCTGCTCGACAGCCTCAATCCGGAACGCGTGCTGGTCGGTATCGAAGCCATCGGCATCGGTCGGGATGCATTGCGGCGCGCCGCCAAATATGCCGGCGAGCGCGTGGTGTTCGGGCGACCCATCGGCATGAATCAGGGGATACAGCACCCTCTGGCCGAAGCCTGGACCTATCTCGAATCGGCCTACTGGATGTGCATGCGCGCGGCCTTTCTTTATGACAATAAACTGCCCTGCGGTGCCGAGGCCAACGCCGCCAAATTCCTGTCGGCGCGCGCCGGCTTCGACGCGGCGACCAAGGCGGTGCTGACCCATGGCGGTATGGGCTATGCTCGCGAATTCCAGGTGGAGCGCCTGTTCCGTGAGTCGATGCTGCCGCGCATCGCGCCTGTGACCGAACAGATGATTCTGTCGTTCATCAGCGAGCGCGTGCTCGACCTTCCGAAATCATACTGAAGGGGACAAGACCCATGCCGGGCCTGTATTTCGAGGAGCTCAAGGTCGGACAGATTTTCAAGCACCCGATCCGTCGAACGATTACGGAAGCCGACAACGTCGGCTTCACGACCAACACCCACAATCCGGCGCTGATCCATCTGGATGAGCACTATTGCCGGGAACACACCGAGTTCGGCCGCCGTATCGTCAACAGCGCCTTTACCTTGGGGCTGATGACGGGGATCTCCGTCAACGAAACCACCTTCGGGACCGCCGTCGCCAACCTGGGATGGGACGAGGTTCGTTTTCCGCATCCGCTTTTTCACGGCGATACGATTCACGTTGAAACCGAAGTTCTGGACCTGCGGGAAAGCCGTTCGCGCCCCAACGCCGGCATTGTGGTGTTCATGCACCGCTGCTTCAATCAGGACGACGTTCTGGTGGCGCACTGCAAGCGCAGCGGCCTGCAGCTGAAACGCCCCGCCGCCTGAGCTCCGCGGTTCGTTGTTGGACGGCTAGCTCGATCCGAGCAGCCGCTGCGCAGTCTTGAGGTGCGGGATGTCGTACATCTTGCCGTCGATGGAGACCGCGCCGGCGCCGGACGCGAAAGCCTCGACGATCCGTTTGGCGAGCGCGCGTTCGGCCTCGGTCGGCGTGAACGCTTCATTGATCGTCGCTACCTGATTGGGGTGGATCGCCAGCCGACCGGTGAAGCCGCTGTGACGGGATTCGCGGCAGGCCTGCATGAGGCCATCGGTATCGCGAAAATCGATATAGAGCGTGTCGATCGCCTCGACCCCCATCGCGTGCGCCGTGAGTAGGCACTGCGTCCGTGCGAACGCATACGTCGGCCGCCAGGAGCCGTCCTCGGCGCGCGGATCGCCGGCGCCCATGGCAGCGCTCAGATCCTCGCCCCCCCAGGTCATGTGGCTGAGTCGCGGCTGCGGCTGGCCGATCATTTCGCCGAGCCTGAGCACGCAGGCGGGCGTTTCGGTCACGACCGGCATGATGCGGATGTCGCCCGGTGGCAGCTCATGTTGTGCTTCGAGGGCGTCCAGATAGTGTGAGACGCGGGTCAGGTCTTCCGGCCCGAACAGTTTCGGCAGCACGATGCCCGCGGGCCGCAGCGGTACGGTCTCCACTAGATCCTTCAGCAGTTCGCCGGACCGCAGATCGTTGACGCGGACCCACAACTGCGAGGATGCGGATGGGGTGGAACAGTACTCCCGCAACATCGCTCTTGCGGCGGGTTTGCGATCCGGCAGTACCGAATCCTCAAGGTCGAGAATCAGCGCGTCGGCGCCGCAGGAGGCGGCCTTGGCCAGTTTCTTTTCGCTGTCTGCAGGGACGAAGAGTAGGGAACGAATCATCGCAATGGGAAGGGGCGTTCGGTGTGGGCGCGAGACCTCGGTGGGCCGCGTCGTATCGCGCTACGAATATATAGTAAGATACCATACGAAGTGCGAGGCCTTCACTATAACGCGAGAACGATTCGGCGTGCCGTAGGCGCGACCTAGTTCCCCTAAACCAATCGAGGGTAGGAGTTCCCATGCCAAATCCTTCAGGCATCGGCATCAAGTCGTTCGGCGCCTATGTGCCGCCGCGGCGTTTCAGCAGGAAGCTGATCGCGGAGGCCAATCGCTGGGCGTTTCCCGCGCCCAAGTCTTCGCCCAAGGGCGAGCGTTCCGTGTGTGCTTGGGACGAGGATGTCATCACGATGGCGGTGGAAGCAGGGCGTGACTGCCTGCGAGATGCCGATCGAGATGCCGTTCGCGGGCTGACCGTCGCCAGCACCAGCGCGCCCTATGCCGATTTGAGCGGTGCCGCCATCGTTGCCGCCGCGCTGCGTTTGCCCAGAGCGGCGCGCAGTCGTGAAATGAGCGGCTCCACGCGTGCCGGATTGAGCGCGCTGATCGATTCCTGTGCGATGGCGGGGGCGGGCGATCAGTTGATCGTCGCCAGCGAGCAACGCATCGCCAAGCCGGGCAGTGCACAGGAGCTGCAATATGGCTGCGCCGCAGCGGCGCTGTTGATCGGTCAGGGCGAGGACCTCGTCGCGCGCTTTCTCGGCAGCGAGACGGTTTCGCAGCCGTTCTTCGATCACTTTCGCCAGTCCGGCTCGGATTTCGACTATCAGTGGGAAGACCGCTGGATTCGAGACGAAGGCGTGCTCAAGTTCGTTCCCGAGACCCTTGCAATCCTGAGCAAGCGGCTCGGGTTCGAGGCTTCTGAGATCGCCTACTTCGGACATTGTGGCGGCAGCCGTGGCGCGGATGCGCTCGTTGCCCGGCGTCTGGGAATTGAACCCGAACGCGTGCTTCCGAATCTGCAGGATCGGGTCGGTGATACCGGGGCGGCGCACCCGCTGCTGATGTTGGCATCGGCGCTGGAACGGGCCAAGCCGGGCGACAAAATCGTGATCGTTTCGTTTGCGCACGGTTGCGAGATCGTGGTGTTTGAGAAGGGGGACATCAGCGGTTCGGGTACGCGGCGAGGCGTCGAGCAATCCATTGCAAATCGCATCGAAGAGACGGCCTACCTCAAGCTGCTGTCGTTCGATCGGCAGGTGGACCTGGATTGGGGCATGCGTGCCGAGGTCGACAACAAGACCGCGCTGACGCAGCTGTATCGCACCGCCGACCAGTCGCTCGGTTTCGTTGGTGGCCGCTGCAGTGCCTGCGAGGCCGTTCAGTTCCCGTCCTTGCCAACTTGCGTGAACTGTGGGGCCGCCGATACGCAGCGCCCCTATCCCTTGGCGGACGAGCCGGCACAGATCGCCACATTCACGGCGGACTGGCTGCAGTACTCACCGGCGCCGCCCCTGTACATGGGGCTCATTCAGTTCGACTGCGGCGCCAGGATTCTGATGGAAATCGTGGACGTGGGGCCGACGGGAATCGATGTCGGAACGCCGCTGAAGGCCAGCTTCCGCATCAAGGAACGCGACCGTCTACGCGGCTTTGCGCGCTATTTCTGGAAGGCGTCTCCGGCAATCGCAGGTTAGTTACGGGAAAAGTTCAATGGCTACAGGCATCAAAGACAAGGTCGCGATTCTCGGAATGGGTTGTTCCAAGTTTGGTGAACGCTGGGACACGGGCTCCGATGCACTGATGCTCGAAGCGTTTACCGAGGCGCTGGGTGATGCCGGCATCGAAAAGTCAGAGATCGGTGCGGCCTGGTTTGGCTCGGCGCTGGATCGCATCAATGTGGGCAACTCGGCAATCCCGCTTTCCACCGCGTTGCGGCTGGAAGGCATCCCCGTCACCCGGGTCGAGAACATGTGCGCCACGGGAACCGAGGCCTTGCGTGGCGCGGCCTATGCGGTGGCCGCCGGCGTCGTCGATATCGCCTTGGCGATTGGCGTGGAAAAACTCAAGGACACCGGATACGGCGGCTTGCCGGTGATGACCAAGGGCACCTTCAACGACCTGTGGATGCCGTATGGATCCGCGCCAGCGGGCTTCGCACAGCTCGCTGCCGGTTACCGGGCGCGATACGGCATTTCCAAGGACGATCTCAAGCGCTCGATCGGCCGCGTGTCGTGGAAGAGTCATCAGAATGGTGCCAAGAATCCCAAGGCCCATCTGCGCAAGGCCGTGGACATGGACACGATTTTGAACGCGCCGATGATCGCCGAACCGCTGGGCGTCTTCGATTGTTGTGGCGTTTCGGATGGTGCCGCCTGCGCGATCGTGACCACGCCCGAGATTGCACGCGCGCTCGGCAAGCATGAACTGGTGACGATCAAGGCGATCCAGCTGTCGGCCAGTGCCGGTCGCGAGCAGGGGACCGGTGAGTGGGATGGTTCCTATGTTCAGAACACACGCAATGCGGCGAAGGCTGCCTATAGCGAGGCCGGTATCACAAACCCGCGGCGCGAACTCAGTGCACTGGAAGTTCATGACTGCTTTTCGATCACCGAACTCGTCACCATGGAAGATCTGGGCGTTTCCGAAGACGGGAACGCATGGCGCGACGTGCTCGATGGCGTGTTCGATGCGGACGGCGAGATCCCGTGCCAGATCGACGGTGGGCTCAAGTGCTTTGGACATCCTGTCGGAGCATCTGGACTGCGGATGGTTTATGAGCATTATCTGCAGCTCAACGGACGTGCGGGCGCGCGGCAGCTGAAGGCCCCAAAGCTCGGTTTGTCCCACAACCTGGGAGGCGTACCCTACAACGGAGTCTGCGCGATCAGCATTGTGGGCGCCGAAGGCGCGTAACAGGGGATCGAGCGCAAGCGAATCCGGACCTGCGCATTATTGTGGATTTGGCGTTTGCCATTCCTAAAAAGTATGGTACCGTACTAGAAAACATAGAATAGACGCGGCGCTCGAATATCGGCTGCGTTTTGTTGGCGAGAGTCTGGAGAGAGTGAGTTCATGTCCAAGATCACGTACCCCGATCCTGTATCCCTGTGGGCTGACGGCTGTCGCCTGTCGAGGCACGTTTCTGTGCTCGCCACCAATTTCATTGGCTGCTGACGCCGCCATGCATGAGGTGCGCGCCCTGTACGCGTGCCGGAAAAAGATGCAAGGACGCGTGGCTAGATACTGATTGCTCTCGCTTCGTGGAAGCATCCGGGATGCAGAGTTCGTATTCCTGATGGTCACGAAAACATCAATAGGTTTAGTCCGACTATCTAAAAGTAGAACAGTCGCGAGGAGAGGATTGCATGAGTTGCCAGATTGACCGCGGTTTCGAAGTTTCGGTAAGTCGCGAGGTGCCGTACACCGGTCGTCGCGCAATGATCTTGACGGCCTTGTTGATCGGAATGCTCGGCTGGATCGGGTCGCCCCTCGCCCAAGCGGCGACGGTCAGCAACGTGATCCAAGCCTCGGACGCCTGGCTGGTGTCGCAGGCGGCCTCACAGCAGCGGGTGGACGGACTGGCGGAGCAAAAGCAAGACCTCGCCTCCGAATACCGCACGGTGCTGCGCGAGATCGAAGGCCTGGACGCGTATAACAAGCAGCTGGGGCGCCAGCTGGCGCTGCAGCAGCAAGAGCTGTCCGACCTCGACGACTCCATCTCCAAAGCCACCACCGTCGATCGACAGATTCTGCCGCTGATGCAGCGCATGGTCGGCGCACTCGAGCAATTCATCTCGCTCGACCTGCCATTTCTCGCCGGCGAGCGCGCCGAGCGGATTGAATTCGTCACCGAAGCCATGGACCGGGTCGACGTCACCGTCGCCGAGAAATTCCGTCAAGTGCTCGAAGCCTACACCGTCGAGCTTGAATTCGGCCGCACCATCGAAGCCTACACCGGCACCGAAAACATCGACGGCCAGAAGCTCGAAGTCGACTTCCTGCGCGTGGGCCGGATCGGCCTGTACTACCAGACCATCGACGGCAGCCAGAGCGGCCGCTGGGACGCCGAGCAAAAGACCTGGGTCGACCTGCCCGCCCAATACCGAAACCCCCTGCGCGATGCCATCAAAGTCGCGCGCAAGCTCGTCGCCCCCGACCTGCTGACGCTGCCCCTGCCCACGCCCGAGGAGGCCCAGTCATGATGTTTTCCTCCTTGAGTCGCCCCGGCGCCACCGGACGCACGAGTGGCCTGCTCGCCAGCCTGCTCGCCCTGGGCCTCGCCAGCGTCCCCGCCTACGGCCAGAGCCAGGATCAAAATCAAGCCGAATCGCTGGACAGCCTGCTCGACATGGTCCAGAGCAAGACCCTGCAGGACCAAAGCGAGCTCAAGCGCCGCGAAGCCGAATTCGCCAGCGCCCGCGACCGGCAGGCCCAACTCCTGGCCGAAGCCAACGCACGCCGCGACGCCGCCGAAGCGCGCAGCAAACAACTCGAACAAAACTTCGACGCCAACAAAGAACAGATCACCGTCCGCGAACAGACACTGACCAACAAGCTCGGCGCCTTGAAGGAACTGTTTGGCATTTTCCAGCAGACCGCCGGCGACCTGCAGGGCGTGTTCCACGACTCCCCGGTGTCCGCCCAATACCCCGACCGCGGAGAATTTCTCGAAGCGTTTGCGAAAAAGATGAGCCGCGCCTCGCAGATCTCCACGATCGACGAAATCGAACAACTCTGGTTCGAGCTGCAACGCGAAATGACCGAAACCGGCAAGGTCGTGCGCTTCGACGCCCCCGTGCTCAACGCCGCCGGCCGCGAAGTCAACGAAAACGTCATTCGCATCGGCGCCTTCGGCGTCGTCACCAACGACCCCGAGCCACGCTATCTCGCCTGGCGCGGCGGTGACCAACAGCTCGCCGAGCTCAAGCGCCAGCCGTCCGGCCGCTACCTCGACATGATCGACGACTACGCCGAATCCGACGAGCCCGTCGCCGAGCTCGGCCTCGACCCCACTGGCGGCTCATTGCTCGCCCGCCTGGTCGAATCCCCGACCCTGGGCGACCGCATCGAACAAGGCGGCATCGTCGGCTACGTCATCATCGGCCTGGGCATCGTCGCCCTGCTGCTCGCGCTCGAGCGCATCATCACCCTCTCCATCGTCGGCCTCAAAGTCGCCCAGCAGGAGCGCGACGTCGAACACCCCAGTGCGGGCAACCCCCTGGGTCGCGTGCTCAAGGCCTACCACGCCAACACCGGCGTCGACGCCGAAACCCTGGAAATGAAACTCGGCGAAGCCACCCTGAAAGAGCTGCCCAAAATCAACCGCGGGCTCATGTTTCTCAAGATCATCTCCGTCGCCGCCCCGCTGCTCGGTCTGCTCGGCACCGTCACCGGCATGATCAACACCTTCCAGGCCATCACCCTGTTTGGCACCGGCGACCCCAAGACCATGGCCGGCGGCATCTCCCAGGCCCTGGTCACCACCGTGCTGGGCCTGTGCGTTGCCATTCCCGTCGTGTTTCTGCACTCCGCCGCCTCCGCCCGCGCCAAATCCGTGATTCACCGCCTGCGCGAGCAAAGTGCCGGCCTGATCGCCGAATACATGGAACGGGGCCGCAGCGCGATGGGCAGCCCCAGCGTCCGCACCTGATTTCCCCCGTCCGCCCCCGGCCCCCTTGGGATCGCTAGGGGCGGGCGGAAAAAAGGAGAGAAAAAATGGAGCGGATTTTATTTGCGATCTTCGACGTCGGGTCCCGGATTCAGAGCTTTCTGGACGCCGGCGGCCCGGTGCTGCTCGCCATCGCCGTGGTCATTTTCATCATGTGGCTGCTGATCATCGAACGGCTCGGTTATTTCATGCTGAGCTTTCCCAAACAGCAGCAACGCGTCGAACACCTCTGGCAGGCCCGAGGAGAACACCACTCCTGGCAGGCCCACCAGATCCGTCGCGCCCTGATTGCCGGCGTGCGTCTCGACGCCGGCCGTTTTCTGGGCGCGATCAAGACCCTGGTCGCCATCTGCCCCCTGTTTGGGCTGATGGGCACCGTCACCGGCATGATCGCCGTGTTTGACGTCATGGCCAGCGCCGGCATGGGCAACCCCCGGCTGATGGCCTCCGGCGTCTCCCAAGCCACCATCCCCACGATGGCCGGCATGGTCGGCGCCTTGTCCGGCCTGTTTGCGATTCACTGGCTTGAGAGCCGCGCCAAGCAATCGATTGAATTGCTGGGCGACCACCTGACCCTGGACACCTGAGCCCCGGCTCAGGCAAGCGACACGAGAGGAGCGAGAAAAATGAAAGGATTTGACGACATCCAGGGCGAAGAAGACGAAGGCGGCATCGACCTCACCCCGATGCTCGACGTCGTCTTCATCATGCTGATTTTCTTCATTGTCACCGCCAGCTTCATCAAGGAATCCGGGATCGAGGTCAACCGCCCCGAAGCCCAGACCGCCACCAAGCAGGACAAGGCCAACATCCTCATCGCCATCTCCGACGACGGCCAGATCTGGATCGACCGTCGTCGCATCGACGTGCGCAACGTACGCGCCAACATCGAACGCCTGCACGCCGAAAACCCGCAAGGCTCCGTCGTCATCCAGGCCGACAAGCAATCGACCAACGAAAAGCTCGTCGCCGTCATGGACGCCGCGCGCGAAGCCGGCGTCTACAACGTCTCCATCGCCGCCAACGAGCCGTAAGCGATGTCCGAGATCGTCCTCAACACCCGCCCGACCACCCAACTGCCGCAGCTGCTGCGGCTGGTGGGCGGCGCCGTGATCGCCCTGATCGTCACCTTTTTGCTGTACTGGCTGATGGCCAGCCTGGTGGCCGCCGGGCGCGAAGCCATGACCGAAGGCCCCAGCGGCCGCATCGTTGATTTTGTCCGGGTCAAGAAAGATCAAGACCTCAACGTCGACCAGAAGAAACCCGAAAAGCCGCAAAAGCCGCAGGCCGCGCCCGACACCCCGCAGCCGCAGCAGAACGACAACCAGAACCCCGACGCCAACACCGTCAACATCGGCCCCATGAACGTCGCCAACGACGTCTCCCTGCAAAACGGCTTCGGCCTGTCGGCGAGCGACGGCGAATACCTGCCGATCGTCAAAGTCGCCCCGATCTACCCCGACTCCGCCGCAAGGCGCGGTCTCGAAGGCTGGGTGCTGCTCAAATTCACCGTCACCGAAACCGGCGCCGTGCGCGACCCCGTGGTCCTCGAATCCGAGCCCGGCAGCACCTTCGACCGCGCCGCGATGAAAGCCGTGCTCAAATTCAAATACAAGCCGCGCGTCGAAGGCGGCAAGCCGGTGGAGGTGCCAGGCGTCGAGCACCTGATCACCTTCAAGCTCGAAAAATGATCTTTTTCCGCCCAGCACGCGCCAGCGCCCAGCCGCGCCGCAGGGCCGGGGACCGCACCCCGCGCCTCGGCCTCCTGCTGCTGATCCTGCTCGGCCTCGCCGGGCCGGCCCACGCCGCCGACGACGAGGGAAAACCCAAACCACCGCCGACCAAAAAGACCCAGACCCTCTCGCAGAAGGTCTACAAACAGATGGAAGTCGCGCAACAAGCCTTCGACGAAAAGAACTACGCCGCTGCCGAACAAGCCCTCAATGGATTAAAAGCCCAGCAGGACAGCTTGAACGGCTACGAAAAGGCCACCCTCTACAACCTGTTTGCCGCCGTCTACTACGCCCAGGACAAGGTCGACCAGACCATCGAAGCCTACAAGACCGTCCTGCGCGTCGAAGACCTGCCCGAAGGCCTGAGAAACTCCACCCTGTACGCCCTGGCGCAGATGTACTTCGTCAAGGAAGACTATCCGACCGCCGTCAAGATCCTCAGAAGCTGGATGGGGCAGGTCGAAGACGTCAGCCCCGACGCCTACGTGCTGCTGGCCCAGGCCTACTACCAGCAAGGCCGCTACGCCGAATCCGAAGAACCGATCATCACCGCCATGAAGATCGCCAAGCAGCGCGGCGCCCAGTACAAGGAAAGCTGGCTGTCGCTGCTGCGCGCCGTCTACTACGAACAGGAAAAGTACGAACCCGCCGCCAAGGTGCTTGAAGTGCTGGTGGTGCTGTATCCCAAGCCGACCTATTGGCTGCAGCTATCCGGCATGTACGGCCTGATGGGCGACCAGCTCAAACAAGCCGAGATCATGCACGCCGCCTACGTCGCCGGCATGGTCGACAAGCCTGCCGAAGTGCTCAACGTCGCGCGGCTGTACATGTCCCAGGACGCCCCATACCCCGCGACCCAGGTCCTGGAAGCCGCCTTCAAGAACCGGCGGATCGACGTCAACGCCGAAACCCTGCAGCTGTACGCCCAGGCCCTGGGCCTGGCCAAGGACTATGAAAAGCAACTGCCGGTGCTGCAGAAGCTGGCCGAGGTCAAGAACGACGCCACCAGCTACGTCTACCTCGGCCAGGCGCACATTGCGCTGGGACACTGGGACGACGCCGTCGAAGCGTTTCGGGCGGCTCTGAACAAGCCCGGCGTGGACAACGTCGTCTCGCTCAAGATGCAGCTGGGCACGGCGCTGTACAACGCCGGCGAACTCAAGACCGCACGATCCACTTTCGCCAGCGTCGCCGACGATCCCGAACAGGGCGACCAGGCCGCCAACTGGGTCAAGTTTGTCAGTGCCGAGATCCAGAGAAAGCAGGCACTGCAGGGTACTTGAGGGACGACCGAATAAGGGACGAGAGGAGCGCGACGCATGATCAGGACCATCACCGTGCACCATCCACTGTTTGCAACGGCCGTGTTGTTGCTCGGCATGCTCACGCTACCTTTGGCGCACGGTGCTCAGAAGATGCCCGTGACCGCAACGGCGTTCGATCCCCAGACCGGCGACACACTCTACGTCCGGCATTCGGGATACTCGTATGTTGGTGATCGACTCACGGGCAGCAGCTCAAGCTTCACGACGGCGGACAATCGACTGATTGCCACGCGCCGCAGTGTGTATGCGTTCGAAGGTGAGAAGCCGAACGTGGAACTGGAAATGTTCGATCGGCGCGTGAAGCGTGGCGTCCAACCCCACGGAAGCGGGAATCTATTGCAGATGTGGAGCGCGACCGGAACCTCGAAGCCGGATGGGGAAGGATACGTTCGCAATTCCGAGATACTGGTTGTCGACGGCGACATCGAGCGCTACGTGATCGAACATCTCAAGGAGCTCGAGGCCGGCAAGGAGGTTCGTGCGCGCTGGGTATCCTTGTCCAGTCTTCGTGATGGCTACGTCTATCTCCGCAAAGTCGATAAGGGGGACGCCGAGGCCGTCACCACCGTCGAGATCAACTCCTCGTCGAGAGACCTCATTCCCCAAGGGACGGCGCAGCTGACACTGGATGGGGAGGGGCGTCTGATTCGCTATATCGGACCGTCCGAACTCGTGCTTCAAGAAGGTGGCCCGGTTCGCGTGCGGCTCGACTATGCCTATTGAGCCTTAGCCACCATGCAGCGGCACTCTGGCCAGAGAGGTGGCGCAAAGGGCCCGGGTAGGCAAAGTCCGGGACGCTACCGCCGCCAAGGGCAGAGAGCGATACATACGTTTGCTGTCGGCGACGATTTCGCAGCCGCCTTGCCGGCGCCCCCGGTCTGGCCACCCAAAAATGTCCACGAATTGCCGTACATCCGGACGGTGGCTGCTTCAGAGCTCGAGTCCCCGCCTTGTGTGAGCGGAGCCAGCTCAAGCATGGAACAGACTCCAGTCATTCTTTTCGGTTCGTGCCCAGCCGCTGGAGGCGATCGTTCCGCCATCGACCGAGAGCGTGATGCCGGTCAGATACGATGACATCGCTGAGCATAGAAAAACCGCGACATCACCGATTTCCTTCATGGTTCCGAGACGGCCGAGCGGGATATAGCGGTTGCGCGCGACCACTTCCTCCGTGCTCGCCGAATCGTAGAAGGGCTTCAGGCCGGGGGTATCCAGCATGTCGGGCGCCAAGGCGAACACGCGAATGCCGTGTTCGCTGAGTTCTAGCGACATGCTTCGAGTGAAGCTGACCATTCCTGCCTTGCAGGCCGCATAAACCGCGTAGCCGGGGGCCGCGCGCAGCCCCTCGCTACTGCTGATGTTGATGATGGTGCCGCCTCGCTTTCCTGCCACCATCGTCGGCACTACGGCATGCGTCGCCGCGAGCATGCTGACCAGGTTCAGATCGATGTGTCGCCGCCAGCTGCGTTCGCTTTGATCCATGAAGGCGATCTGCCGGCTACCACCAACATTGTTGATGAGGATGTCGATTGCGCCGAACTGCTCGGCGACCTGCTCGACCATCGCCTGCACCGCGCCGGTATCGGTACAGTCGGTTTTTATCAACAAGGCCTTGCGGCCGAGCGCGTGAATCGCTGCGACCACGCGTTCACCGTTCTCGACGTCGATGTCGGCGATGACAATGTGAGCACCAAAATGAGCCAGAGCCATGGCGATGCCTTCGCCGAGACCGTTGCTCCCGCCGGTGACGATCGCGACCTGATCGGTGATCAGGATATCGGAAGGTTGATTCATGCTGTTCAGGCTCGCTTCAATACCGTGACCACGCCAGCCCCACCCAGGCCGACGTTGTGCTGCAGCCCGATTTCCGCATTCGGCACCTGGCGCGCCCCGGCATTGCCACGCAGATGCCAGGTCAGTTCGGCGATCTGGGCCGGGCCTGTGGCGCCCAGTGGATGGCCTTTCGACAGCAGGCCGCCAGAGGGATTGGTGACGACACGTCCGCCATAGGTGTTATCCCCGTCCTCGATGAACTTGGCCGCGCCACCTTCCGGACACAGGCCGAGCGCTTCATAGCTGATGACCTCGTTCGGCGAGAAGCAGTCGTGAAGTTCGACGACGTCGACATCTTCAGGACCGATTCCGGATTGCTCGTAGGCGATCGCGGCAGCCTTCTTCGCGACACCGGCGGCCACAACGTTCATGACCTTGCCGGACTCGAAGCTGTCGGGGCCGTCGGTGACCAGCGCCATGCCGGCAATCTCGACCAGGTTCGTGAGGCCATGTTTGCGCGCATAGGACTCCGATACGACAACCGTCGCCGCGGCGCCGCAAGTCGGCGGACAGCACATCAGCTTGGTCAGCGGACCAAAGATGTGCGTTGAATTCAGCACCTCCTCGACGGTCAGCGGTGTCGAAAACAGGGCCAGCGGATTGCGGATCGCGTGGCTGCGCGCCTTCACCGAGACCTTTGCGAACAGCTCGGTGGTGCCCCCGTAGGTTTCCAGATACTCGGATCCGGCGCTGCCGAAGTACTGAGGTGCCTGAGGTGCATTGTCGTCCCAGCCGCGGATCGACTCGACAGCAGCGTCCAGTCGCCAGGTGATCGGCGTGCGGCCACTATCGACCGACAAGGCGCCGGCGCTCATTTGTTCGAACCCGAGCGCCAAGGCGACATCCACCTGGCCAGCCATCACTGCCTGGCGTGCCAGAAATACGGCGCTGGAGCCGGATGCGCAGGCATTGTTGACGTTGATGATGGGAATCTGCGTCATTCCGACCGAATACAAGGCGGTCTGACCCGAGCAGGTGTTGCCGTAGACGAATCCGCAGTAGGCTTGCTGAACCTCGCTGTAGTCGATGCCGGCATCGGATAGTGCCGCGATCGCGGCCTTGGCGCCCATGACGTCGTACATTTCGCTGGCGCTGGGTTTTGCGAACTTGACCATGCCGACGCCGGCAATCAGTGCTTTGCTGCTCATTGTCTTCTCTCCAGCGTGACGCGCCCCTTGGGCCACGTGCTCGCGTTATGAGTTAATAGATTATTTGCTGAAATCCATGATGGTCAGCGCCGGTTCCTCACGGAAGATGCGGTCCTGCATCACCGCCATCCGGCGTGCGTCGAGCGACGCATCCTTGCCGCCACCCGGGATACCCTCGGCGGCGACCAGCTTGAGTTCCTTGATGCTCTGCCCCGATGCGAACAGGCAGTGTCCAGTCCGTTTGCCGGAGAGTTCACTGACCATGAACAGCACAGCTTGCGCGACGTGCTCAGGTGCCAGCTCTTGCTTCATCTCGTCCGACAGGAGGGGGGCCGTCAGGGCCGACAGCGCTGCCGGTGCCAGCGTCCACACGCGAATGCCGTACTTCGCGCCCTCGATCGCCAGCACGTTCGAGAATCCCCAAACTCCGCCCTTCGACGCGCCGTAGTTGGCTTGTCCGAAATTGCCGGCTAGCGCCGACACCGACGAAGTATTGACGATCACGCCGCTCCTGGAATTCTCCTTCATCCAGGAGAAGATCGGCTTGGTGACTGCGTACATGCTTTTGAGGTTGACTTTGATCACCAGATCCCAATCAGGCTCGTCCATCTTGAGCAGTGACTTGTCGCGCAAGATACCGGCATTGTTGATCAGGATGTCGACCGCGCCGAAATTCTCCAGTGCGGTATCCAGCAGGCTCTTCCCGCCCTCCACACTGGAAACGTCCTGGGTGTGCGCTGTGGCTTTGCCACCGTCCTTTCGTATGGCCTCGGCGGTGGTTTCGGCAATGTAGCTACCGTCTTCGTTTCGGCCGATGTCGTTGACGACAACGGCGGCACCTTCCTGAGCGAGCAATTTTGCGTAAGCCGCTCCTAGTCCGCGACCCGCGCCTGTAACTACCGCGACCTTAGTCGAGAGCAATGTCATTGCTTCCTCCGGATATTTTTTGGGTTATCGGTTGTGGCAGACAGGCTGTCCGCCCACATTTGTAGTGCTATCATCCCAAAAACTAACGGCTTGACAGTTTTCTGTCAACGACTATCGTGACCGAGCAAGCCGATATCTGATGATGCTGCGGAGGAGACGCAAGTGGCTTTCGATTACCAGACGATTCTTAACTGGCCGATCCCGGAATCGGTTCAGGAGTACAGCGCTCGAGACACCATTTTGTATGCGCTGGGCGTAGGCGCGGTGACGACCAATCCGCCGCTTCCGGAAGACTTGAAGTTTGTCTACGAGAATGGTCTGCAAGCCTTGCCGACAATGCAGGCGGTGTTGGCGCCTGGCCCATTCTGGATGGCGGATCCCAAAACGGGCATCAATGTCGGCAAGCTTCTCCACGGCGAACAGTTCCTGACGCTGCACAAACCGCTGCCAGCGCAGGGCCGGGTGGTTACGACGAGTCGCGTGGATGAGGTCTACGACAAGGGACCGGACAAGGGGGCCGTGATGTATCTGTCACGCAGGATCGTCGACGCGGACACCGGCGACCTGCTTTCGACCGTCGGATTCTCGTGCTTTCTCCGTGGCAATGGTGGTTTTGGCGGTCGGTCCGAAGGCGCGCCGGTGCCGCACAGGATTCCGGATGATCGTCCACCGGACGCAAGTCTGGATCTTTTGACGCGCCCCGAGCAGGCGGCAATCTATCGCCTGTCCGGCGATCTGAACCCGCTGCACATCGACCCGCGCGTTTCTGCGCTGGGCGGATTCGACAGGCCGATCCTGCACGGCATGTGCAGTTACGGCGTCGCCGGTCGAGCTGTGCTGAAAGTTTTGTGCGGCAACGATCCCGCTCGCCTGCGTCGGCTCGATGTGCGTTTTGCAACACCGGTTTATCCCGGAGAAACCCTGCGTACCGAAATCTGGCGCGAAAGTGACGGGCGTGCCGCATTCCGTGTGCGTGTCGTCGAGCGAGATGTGATCGCACTGAACAACGGATACGCCGAATTCCTGGCCTGAGCCCGAAGACGCCCCAAATGACTATCGAATTACAGGAGACCACTATGAGCACGATCGAATACGCACACATTTCCTACGAAGTGATCGGTGCCGTGGCACGGATTTGTCACAACCGCCCGCAAGCCGCCAACGCCGAATCCGAGGCTTTGCTCAACGAACTCGATGATGCGCTTGAGCGGGCCAAGAACGATGACGCGATCCGCGTGCTGATCATCGGCGGCAAGGGCAAGCATTTTTCGTCCGGTCACGATTTGATCGACGGCATCAAGACGCGCGCACATTTCACACCCGAGGAAATCTACTTCTGGGAGCAGGAACATTATCTCGGAAACGCGCTGCGTATCTGGGATTTTCCAAAGCCGACGATCGCACAGGTGCAGGGTGCCTGCATCGCCGGCGGCTTCATGGTGGCGAACATGTGCGACATCATGGTCGCGAGCGATGATGCCTATTTCAGCGATCCGGTCGTTCACAGCCTCGGCGCGGCAGCCGTGGAAACCCTGATTCACCCTTGGGTCATGGGGATGCGCAAGGCGAAGGAGTTCCTTTTCACCGGCCAGCGAATGAGCGCGGCAGAGGGCAAGGACTGTGGCATGGTCAATCATGTCGTCCCGCGCGCCGAACTCGAGGACTTCACCCTGCAGATGGCGAACCGCATCGCCGAGGCGCCGCGAGTTGCCATGCACGTGTTGAAGCGCTCGATGAACCGAACCGCCGACATCCAGGGTTTCCGCAATGCGATCCTGGCGCACTTCGACACCCACGTCTTCACCCATGCCACGGTTGAACACAAGGAGATGGTCGCTCGCGGCATGGAGCAATCGCTGGCCGCCGCCAAGAAGTCGACCAGCTGATCAGCGGGGATCAGTCGAACATGGCGCTGGACTATCAGAAGCTGAAGAACTGGCCGTTTGCGACGGTTCGCAAACGCTACACGCGTGAGGACAGCATCCGTTTCGCGCGCGGTTACGGCGCAGGTCTGCCGGGCCCGTTGCAGCGCGACGATGAGTGCTTTATCTCTGCGGAGGATTTGCGTGTCTTGCCGATGATGGCGGTCGCACTCGCAGATGGGGAGTTTTGGCAACAAGACCCCGAAACCGGACTGCAGTGGCAGAAGATCGTGCACGCCGAAGAGATGATCACCATGCACCGCCCTTTGCCGGCTGAGGGTGAAATCCTGCTCGATCGGGAGGTCACCGCGATCTACGATCGCGGTTCCTCGCGCGGCGCTCGTTTCCTTGAGCGGCAGACGCTGTCCGACGTCGCCGGCCGCCCGATCGTCGGTATCGAGGTCGCCACGATTGCGCTCGGCGACGGTGGCTTCGGCGGCGAAGCGGAGCCGGTTCGTGAGCGCATCGCGATCCCGGAGCGCCCCGCGGACGCGTGGCTGGATTTGGCGACGCCACCGGAGCGGGGAGCCATTTTTCGCTTGCCGGAGAGCTTCGATGTTGCCGCCAGCCGAGCGGAGGGCGAATCGTCACAGGCCACGTTGCGTGGTTTGTGCTGTTTCGGCATGGCGGGGCGCGCTGTTCTGAAGATGCTCTGCGACAACCAGCCCGAACGCCTGAGGAAAATGAGCGTTCGATACGCAGGTCCTATGCTGACCGATGAAACGGTGCGCATCGAAGTATGGAAGATCGGCTCGGGGAAGGCGGTATTCAGAATGCACGCGGTCGAGCGCGAGGCCTTGGTGCTTAATGGCTGTTGCCTGGAATACGACGAATAGTTGGGGTGGTTCTTGCGTGGGCCGGGCAAGAAGCCGTTGCTCCTAAGACGATTGTCAAAGGCGCAGCTGTTTCACTAAATTAGTGTACAACTTGCGATCTGTCAGCTCTGGGGTGAAGTGATGAAAGCCGCGGCATCGGTAAAAAAAACCAAGAAACGCACGACTGCGGACTCTGGTCTTGAGGCAGCCAAGCCCGTCGCAACGCCAAAGCGTAACGGCGTGTCGCCGCCTCCTGTGCCGGTGCCGTACACCAGCAGAAGTTTGATCGACGTGACCGTCAACAAGCAGGGGCAGTCCTTGGGGCGCAAGGGCCATTCGACGCGACTGCGTCTGATGCAGGCCGCCGAAAAGCTGCTCAAGACCGTTTCACCGGTCGAGCTGACAGCGGTCGCGATCGCCAAGGAGTCAAAAACGTCGTCGGCCACCTTCTATATGTACTTCGACGACATCAAGGACATTCTCGCTGCACTTAGCGAGGACGCCGGCCACGAGATGAATGATGCGTTGACGGTGTTGGACGAGCCCTGGAGTTTCGATCAACTGGAGTCGCTGTCGATCCGCCTGGTGGAGGCCTTCAATAGAATTTGGGATACACGCCGCGAAGTGCTGCGTTTTCGTAATTTGGAAGCGGATCGTGGTGACCCGCGCTTCGACAAGCTGCGCAGCGATGAATACGTCCCGTTCATTGAGCTTATGGCCCAGCGCATGATTGCGCTGTGCCCTCCGGATCGCAAGATGAGTCGCGGAGATGCGCGCGCGCTCGCCTCAGTGTTTCACGGCGCGATGGAGCGCATGTCAATGACCGACCCTGATGCGGTTACGCAGGGCGTGGGCATCAAGCGACTGAAGGTCGCTCAGGCCCGTGTGATCGCTCAGGTGATCATGGCGTCCTGCTCGAATCCGACACCGCTGCCGAAGGACTAAAAAAGACGCCGGCTCTAGGCCGGCGCTGACGAATGGGTGGTTGGGAGGAAGCGCTACCACCGTTGAGGTTTCTTTTCGGAAAGGCCCGCGATCAGTCGCGGACGCCGGCCAGCAAGTTCTGCAAATTGCTGCTCATGATCAGCTTCGTGTCTTCCTCGCTGATCCCGCTGATGTCCTTGTAGAAGTCCAGCGGATTACCCATGCCCTCGGGATGCGGCCAGTCGCTTCCGAACAGGATCCGGTTGACGCCGATAAGCTCGGCGATCTTCTCGATCGGGTCCTCGTAGAACGGCGATACGAAAACGTGCTCGCGAAATACTTCGACCGGGTCACGGGCGAAGTTCTTCGGCATTTTGTGGAAGGCGCTGCCCATGCGCTTCAGCAGCGGTTCCAGCCAGGACGAACCGTTTTCCAGCGAAGCCACACGGACGTCGGGGAAGCGGTCGAATACGCCGTGGCAGACCAGCGCCGCCAGGGAGTCGGCGATCGGTCGGCCCATCCAGTCAAGAATCTCGGTGAACGGATCCTTCTCGAACGGGAGCCATTCGTCTGCATTCTTGGCGCCGGCCGTCCACCAACGCGCAATCTGGTCGTAGCCGGAGTCGGACACGTGCATTGCAACGAAAACCTTGGATTCGTTGATGCGCGCCCAGAACGGATCGAATTCCTTGTAGCCCATCGAGCGGCTGCCATGGATGCCCGGAACCGGCGCCGGACGGATGCCGATCGCGCGTGCGCCGCTGGCGAGCAGAAAGTCCAGTTCCTTGACCGCCTCGTCGACGTCGGCGAGATGGACCATCGGCAGGGGATACAGGCGGTTCTCCAGGGAAAAGCCGATGTCGTCCTTGAACCACTGGTTCATCGAATGAAACAGCGCATTGATCGCGCCTGGATTCTTGTCCAGACGCGCTTCGATCACGGAGGCCAGCGTCGGTATGACCAGCGCACCGTGGATGCCCTGTTCGTCCATCACCTTCAAATGGGCGGCACCGTCATGGAATGCGGCCTGCGAAGGCACCGGTTTACCGGTCATTTCGCGAATCGTGAGCCCTTCGGGGTTGTTGCCGCGATACCAGGCCTCGTGCGAGCCGGGTGCCGCGACGACTTCGAAAGTCGGATTCGGGATGTAGTCGGACAGCACGCCACCGACCGCCAGTTTGGTGCGGCCGTTGACCTGAACGTACTGAAACTGATTCTTGAACTTCTTTGGAAGGTGGCGAAGAAAGGCCTCGGGTGGTTCGTAGAAATGCCGGTCGGCGTCGTAAACGGTGTAGTTGGCGGCGGTCATTGAAAGCTCTCCTGTTGGGTACGCACCAAGATTGGCTTGCGGCCGAATTATAAAACTGACGATACGTCAGTTATGTAGGCAAGTCAAATCAGCGGGGCGGAGGTTTTAGGCTGCGTTACGTGAGGCCGGGTACGCGCGGCTGGGCGGACGGCTGCGTTCGACGGCGGCCAGCTTCTGCAGGTGAAAATGGGTGGAGCCAAGCGCGGAGTCGATCGTCGTCATTCGTTTGAAGTGATGGCCGATCAGGTACTCCTCGGTGACGCCGATGCCGCCGTGAAGCTGGATCGCCTGGCCGCAGACGAATTTTCCACTGCGACCGATGTGCACCTTGGCCGAGGCCAAAGCTTGCCGGCGATTCTCGGGGTCGGCCTCGGCCCGCGACAGCGCGCGATAGACCATGCAGCGCGATAGTTCGAGCTCGATCAACATTTCGCTCATTCGGTGTTGCAGGGCTTGAAATGTGCTCAGCGTGACGCCGAACTGCTTGCGCATCTTGAGATAGTCGCGGGTGATCCACAGCGCCTTCTCCATCACGCCGATGGCTTCGGCGCACAGCGTCACGATGCCGTGGGCATGGGCGTGCTCAAGCGCCTCGAAGGCGCCACCGACCGGCCCCAGAACCTCTGACTCGCCCACCTCGACGCCGTCAAGTTCCAGATGAGAACACCAGCGATTGTCGATCAGGCGCACGTCGCATTTGCTCAGACCAACGGCGTCAGGCTTGACCAGAAACAGGCTGATGCCTTCGCGATCGTCGGTATTGCCCGAAGTGCGCGCGGAGACGATGAACCGGTCAGCGACGTTGCCGCCGATAATCAGAGCCTTTTGTCCCGACAAACGCCAAGTGCCGATCTTGTCGCGAGTGGCTGTCGTGGCAACGTATTCGGTCAGTCCGCCGGCATCGGCTTCGTTGTGCGCCAGCACCGGCAGCGCTTCGCCGGCGATCAGTGCCGGCAACAGCTGCTGCGCCTGCGGGTCATCGCCGAGCGCGACCAGCGTTTGCGCCGCGAGCACCGCGATCGCCCATACCGGCTCGACCACCAGCATGCGCCCGCACTCCTCCATCAGGATCGTCATATCAACCACGCTGCCGCCGAAGCCACCCGCCTCCTCGGCCAGGCTGATGCCGAACCAGCCCATGTCGGCATAGTTTTGCCAGCGCTTGCGATCGAAACTGCCAGCGGCGATCAGCGGCGCCCGTGCTTCGAACCTGCATTCGGCTTCCAGCAAGCGGCGCGCGCTGTCCTGCAGCATCTGCTGCTCTTGGGTCAGGGAGAAATCCATGCTCAGAGTTCCAGGAAAGATCGGGCGATGATGTGGCGCTGAACTTCATTGGCGCCGCCATAGATGGTGTTGGCGCGCCGGTACATATAGTCGGCCACCACGCCGGGAGCGAATTCGGGGCCAGGCGGCCAGGCGCCTGTCCCTTGCGGTGTCTCGCTGGGGTCGGGATAGGCATAGGCGGCGTAGTCGCCAAGCGCCTCGACCTGCATTTCACCGGTTTTCTGCATCAGTTCCGAACCGCGAATCTTGAGCAGCGAGCCGACCGGCAGCCGCGTACCGCCGCTCTTCTCGGTAAGCGCGCGAAGGGTCAGGAATTCCAGGGCCTGCAGATCGACTTCGAGCTGCGCGAGACGCGTGGAAAAGTCGGGCGAATCGATCAGGCGGGAGCCATCGGGGCGTATGCGGTGCGCAATTTGTCGCAACTTCATCAGGCTGAACTTGTTGGCAGGCACGTCGGCGCTGGAGGCGCGCTCGTTGTCGAGCAGGAACTTGGCATAGGTCCAGCCCTGGCCTTCCTCACCGATCAGATCGGTCACCGGCGTTCGCGCGTCTTCGAATATCGTTTCGTTGAGACTGTGGCCTTCGCCGATATCGATGATCGGCCGCACCGTCACGCCCGGCGCGTCGGCATCGATGATGATCATCGAGATACCGCGTTTGGATTCGGGGTTGGTCTTGGCCAGCAGGCAGATCACGTCCGCGGTATGCGCGTTGGTCGTCCAGATTTTTCGGCCGTTGATGACATAGTCGTTGCCGTCGCGCACCGCGCGCGTGCTCAGGGCGCCGAGGTCCGAACCGGCGTTGGGTTCGGAGAATCCCTGACCCCAGGTGATTTCGCCGCGCAGGATCGGTTCGCGGAATCGATCCTTCAGCGCCTGACTGCCGAAGGTCATGATGACCGGCCCGAACATGCGAAAGCCGGCAACGTCGAGTTGTGGAGCGCCCGCGAGCGCGCATTCCTCCTCGAAGATGAACTCCCGCAGATGAGACCAGCCGGTGCCGCCCCATGCGACCGGCCAGTTCGGGCCGGACCAGCCCTGGTCGTAGACGATTTGGGTCCAGCGGCGAACGTCCTCGCGCTGCGGGTGGTAGCAGCGGCGCGTACGCTCGGCGATGTCCGCCGGCAGCTTTTCCTGCAGAAACTGACGGACTTCCTGACGGAACGCCTCGTCGGCCGGGTCCATATTGAATTCCATAATGTTCTCGGCGCGAGCTAGTGATCGAGCTGGTTGAAGGGGATGCCCTTGTCAGGGCGATGGTCCTGAGGCAGGCCGAGCACGCGCTCCGCCAGCGTATTGAGCAAGACTTCGTCGGTGCCGCCAGCGATGCGCACACTGGGATCGAGCCAGGCGTGAGCGAAGTCGGTGGTCGGCTCGTTGTCGGGGTTCAGATGGACGCCGTCGGCACCCATCAGGTCCAGCGCCAGCGCGCCCAGGTTCTGTCGCGTGCGGCCGATCAGAAGCTTGCGAATCGCACCTTCGGGGCCGGGCTCGCGGCCAGCGGCGATCGCGCTCATCGCGCGCTTGTGAATCGAACGCAAGCCCTGACGCTCGGCAAAGGCATTGGCGATTGCGGTACGGACCTGGCCGTCTTCAAGCGCCGGTCTGCCATTGATCCTCGAGCGGCGCGCGAGTTCGACGAAGGCCTCCAGCGGGGGGGAGCTGGCGGTTTCGTCGGTGATGCCGTAACGCTCGATCATCAAGGTTTCGACGGCGACCTTGAAGCCACCTCCGACTTCGCCGAGGCGCTGCCCGTCGGGCACGAAGACGTTGTCGAAATACACTTCGTTCAGGTCGGGGTGCCCGACCAGACGGCGTATCGGCCGGATCGTGATACCCGGCGTTTTCATGTTCAGAAAGAAATAGGTGAGACCGGCGTGCTTGGGGACGCGCGCGTCGCTGCGCGTGACGATCACTCCCCACTCCGCGAGCTGCGCCCAGCTGGTCCAGAGCTTTTGACCATTGAGTAGCCAGCCATCATCCTTGCGCTCCGCCTTGAGTCTCAGCGCGGCAAGATCGGAGCCGGCCGATGGCTCCGAAAACAGCTGACACCAGATGTCTTCGCCATGAATCGCACGTGGTGCCAGGCGGTCTTTGAACGCCGGCGAGGCGTAGCGCAGGAAGATCGGTACCGGATTGCTGAGACTGATCGAGTAGTAAACGACCGGCAGGTCGTATTTCAGCTCCTCCTCCGCAAAGATGATCTTCTGAAGCTCCGTACCGCCGCCGCCGCCGTATTCCTTCGGCAGGGTGATCGCGGCATAGCCTTGCTCGGCCTTCAGCGCCTGCCAGGCACGTCCGAGCGCGACGTCTGCTTCCATCGTCAGTCCGCGACGGACCGGACCACTGAAGCGTGGCGCTTGCTCGGCGAGCCAGCGGCGCGCGCTATCGCGGTAGCGGTCGAGATCGGTGCTCACTTCGGGTTTTGTGTCTGAACTCATGCGGTCGGTCTCATTTCGCGGCGACGTCGTCGTAGCCGACACTGGCCAGCAGCTGGTCGCGCCAGTACGGCGCGCTGCCAAGCTCCAGTGCCAAGCAGCGCGCGCGGCGGTAGTAGTGGTGCGGCATCGCTTCCCAGGTCACGCCGATGCCGCCGTGGGTCTGGATGTTTTCGCGCGCCGCGAAATCGAAGGCCTCGATCGCGGCGATCCTCGCCGCCGCTGCCATCCCGATCCACAGCGGGCTTTGCTGCTCGTAGGCTTCGAGCGCGTCCAGCGCGCAGCCGCGAGCGATCTCGAGCCGCCAGTACATATCGGCAATCTTGTGTTTGATGGCCTGGAAGCGGCCGATCGGCTGGCCGAATGCGCGCCGTTCCAGCGCGTAGTCTCGGGCCATTTCCAGGCAGCCGGACGCGCCGCCAATTTGTTCGAAGGCTGTCGCGATCGCGGCGAGGGCCGTCGCCTCATTGAATGCCATGGCGCCCGTGCCAGACAGCGGATGGGCCGGCGCTGCGTTGAAGTCCAGCGCTGAGGTCGCGCGTGTACTGTCCAGGGTCGCCGTGATGCGCCGTGTCACTTCGCGCTGATCCAGCGCAACCAGCAGCAGGACCGTCTCGCCTGCCGGATCGACAGCCTGTACCAGCGCGACGTCCGCCACCGCGGCGAATGCCGCCGGAGCCTTGGATCCATCGAGCTTGCCATCGGCGAATCGCAGCTCGGGGCGTATGCGCAGGCCGGACTCGCCGGGCTCGGCGAAAGCCAGGCAGGCGATGCTGTCGCCGGTGACCAATGGCATCGCGTGGCGATCGATCAGTTCGGCGTCGCCACTGGCCAGCAAGGCGGCCACGGCGACGGCATTGGCCGTCAGCGGCAGCGAGACAGATTTATTGCCGGCTTCTTCCGTCAGCGTGCACAGGCCGCGCCAACCCAATCCGAGGCCGCCGGCTTCTTCCGGCATGGAGACTGTCGGCCAGCCTTGTTCAACCGCCGCTTCCCACAGCGCCTTGTCGAAGCCTGTGGTCTGATCAAGCAGCGCGTTCAGATGTTCGGGCGCAGCGCTGTTGCTCAGAAGTCGCGACGCCTGGTCGCGAATCATGCTGAGCGTGTCGTCGGCTTCGGTCGTCGGTATGTGAGTCAAGGCAGGGGTCCTGTTTCGAAAGGAGAGCGGCGATCAGACCGGTGTGAACAGCGGCAGCCACACGTCTTCGCGGTGGTCGAAGCTCACGCGCACACGCTGGCCGATGTGCACCGTCTCGACAGGGACGCCGACTATGTTGGTGGTCAGCCGAAGCGCTTCCTGTTCATCGAGTTCGACAATCGCGACGACGAACGGCACCTGCATGCCCGGAATCCAGGCTTGGTGATTGATCGTGACTGCGGCCACCGTGCCCATGCCGGAGACCGTCGTCGGCGTCTGCTGAGTGCTCAGACATTTCGGACAAATCGGTGCGGGAGGGTGGACCCAGTATTCGCAGCGGTCGCAACGCAGGATCCGCAGTACCCCGTCGGCGCCACTGGTCCAGAAGAAGCGATTGGAATCGTCCAGCTGCGGCAGTGGTGGCGCAGGTGCTTTGATCATGTAGTTCCTCCTCCAAATTGAATCATTCTGGCGACATTCTTCGACACCGCCGTATTGTCGCCGTCGATTCGCCGGACGCGATCTTGTTCTCCATCCGTCACTATCGGCTGCGGCTAATAGCTGACATTGTGTAAGTTATTGCGCCGTGGATGCAAGCACCCCGACCCGATTTGTTGCCCGGCGCGTCGGATGGTGAGGTTCCACGGTGGCTCGGGGCGCGAAAATTATTTTCGGGTGGACGTTTTTTAAAAGCTGACCTTGTGTTAGCTTAGTGCCGAGGGTCGCATAAGACCCTAATGAATCATCCCCAATGACGCGCAAGCGAGGAGAAGGGGAGTGACCGAGCTGAAGCGGGTTGAGATGGCATCTCGAGTAGCGGACCTGGCGTTTACGGACGCCCGCGTGGGCGGAGTGCTGTCCGCGAGCGGCCCTGGCCGGGTCGCATCCAAGCATCAGCAGGTCCACCGCACCGAGCGTGACGATTGCGTCGCGCTGGCCACACACCGAATCGATCCGGCGTAGTTGCCACCCGATCCACAGGATATGGCTATGTCCGTGTTTGATAAAAATACTAAAATACTACAATATATGTACGAGTTCCCCGTTCATCGTGAGACCTCCCTTTGATGGAAGCCAAGCAACCATTGGTAGTCGTTACCGGCGCGGCCGGCAGTCTTGGGCGTGCGGTGGCTCAGCACTTCATGCAGGCCGGCGCTCGCCTGATTCTGGTCGACCTGGACCAGAAAATGCTGATGCGTGCATTCGAGGGTGCGTCGGAAGAACATGAGCGTGTCGCGGCCGATCTGACCGACGCCGCGCAGGTCGAGGCCGTTTTGTCCGCGGTGTTGCAGCGACTGGGGGAAGTCGATGTGCTTTGCAACATCGCCGGCGGATTCTCGATGGGGCCGGGCGTGCACGAAACCCCGGATGCGAGCTGGCGTCATTTGATGGATTTGAACGTCGCCACGCTGATCAATACCTGCCGCGTCGTGGTGCCCGGAATGATTCAGGCCGGCCGCGGCAAGATCATCAATATCGCAGCCGCCGGGGCGGCCAAGGGCGGCGCTGGCATGGGGGCCTATGCGGCGTCCAAGAGTTCGGTGGCGCGATTGACCGAATCGATGTCGATGGAGCTGCGTGAGTTCGGCATTAACGTCAATGCCGTGGCGCCGAGCATCATCGATACCGCGCCCAACCGAGCCGCAATGCCGGATGTCGATCCGGCGCGCTGGGTGACCACCGATGCCCTGGCGCGAGTGGTCGGTTTTCTGTCTTCGTCGGACGCAAGCGCGATACATGGCGCAGTGCTGCCGGTCGTCGGTTTGTCGTGAGTTCGCCGAGCCTGTCGCTAGCGATGCAGGCGTGACTTACTGGTTGTTCGGTTTCTTTTGTTCCTAATCTGGGGCGGCGACCCTCAGTTATCTCGGCCGGGGGGAACGGCATGAGAAGCCGCCAAAAATAGCGTATCCATAAATTGCAGGAGGAGAAAAATGAGAGCTGGCAGAATTGATGGTGCTGCGGTTCGCAGCCAGGGCGCGGGTGGAAAGCCGTTCGCGATTTCTGCGGCGGCATTGATCGTCGCGGCAATGTGTTCGTCCGCCCACGCGATGGGCATCGAAAGCGGTCATGAGGACGTCAGTATTCGTTGGGACAACACGCTGCGCTACAACGCCGGTTGGCGTGTCGAAGGAATCAACGACGACTTCGCGAATAGCGCGACCTACGACGAAACCGAGACGACGTTCGACAAGGGCGACATGGTCCTGAACCGTATCGACGTCATATCGGAGTTCGACCTTGTCTACAAAGCGCGGCACGGTTTCCGCGTCAGCGCCTCAGCTTGGTACGACCAGGCGTACGACGACAAGCGTCCGCGCGTGAGCCCGGCGCTCGAAGGTACGGGCAGCTATGTGGACGACGAGTATTCGGCGTATACCAAGCGCTATCACGAAGGGCTTTCCGGCGAACTCCTGGATGCGTTCCTGTTCACAGGATTCGACGTCGGCAGCACCAGCGTGTCAGTGAAGGCGGGCCAGCACACGGTGTTCTGGGGCGATTCGCTGTTCACCACATTTCATAACATCGCCTACTCGCAGGCGCCGCTAGACGGTCTCAAGGCGGCGTCCAGCCCTGGCATTACCGCAAAGGAAGTGTTCCGGCCGGTCAATCAGATTTCGATGCTGGTGCAGCCGACGCCGGAGCTGGTGATCGCCGCGCAGTACTTCCTGGAATGGGAGCCCAATCGCCTGCCCCAGGGCGGCACTTACTTCGGCGCGACGGACGTGCTGTGGGAAGGGGCGGAACGATTGTTCCTGGGCTACAACGAAGGAACCCCCCTGTTCGCATACCAGACCAATGCTGTCGAACCGACGCACGGCGCGGGCAATAACTACGGCATAGCACTGCGATGGAGTCCATTCTGGCTCAACGGTACCGCCGGGCTCTACTTCCGCCAGTTCGACGAAGTGCAGGCCTGGGGGCCAGTGTTGGGGATTGATTCGACCTCATTTTCACCCACGGACTATCATCTCGCTTACGCCAAAGATACGCGTCTGGTCGGTTTGAGCCTGAACAAAGACGTTGCCGGCGTCAGCCTGGGGTCCGAGCTGAGCTATCGTCATGACACGGCGCTGGCATCAGCCTCGTCTTTCGCTGCGGCCGGAGACTTCGAGGGTGTTGAGGGTGCGCGCGGCGACAGCCTGCACTTCCTGGTCAATGGCATCTACCTGATGCCGAAGACGCCGCTGTGGGTCGGTGGCACGCTGCAGGGCGAACTCGTCTATAGCCATCTGCTCGATGTGACGAAGAACGAGGATCTGTACAAGGGCGAAGGCTACGCTGGTTGTCCTGAGGGTCAGGACAAGAGCGATGGCTGCACGACCGATGATGTGGTGCTGGCCCAGGTCGGCTTCCGCCCCGAGTGGTCACAGGTGTTGCCGTTCGGCGGCAACCTGGCGGCGCCCACCTCATTCGCTTATGGAATCTATGGAAATGGCGCGACACTGGGTGGCGGCAACGAAGGTGTCTACAACTGGTCCGTTGGCCTCGAGGGCACCTTCCGTGCGCGCTACGTCGTATCGCTGAAGTACAACGATCAGCATGCCGACTACACCGCGGTCAATGGCGTGGTTTCGACCGCCAGTGGCGGTGCCGTCCAGAACAACCACGGCTGGGTCTCGCTGGCGTTCCAGACCACGTTCTAGTGACCGATGCTTGGTCTCAAATAATTCTGTTTGAGGAGAATCGAATGATGCAACTAAAGAAAATGGCGGCGGCGTCGCTGATGACACTGTCGATAGGCGCTGCCTACGCGGCACCGACTGCCGAAGAAGCCGCGGAACTCGGCAAGAGTCTGACCGCGGTGGGCGCCATCAAGGCTGGCAATGCGGACGGAAGCATTCCGGCGTACGACGGTGGCCTTTGCACGCCGGTTGCCGGCTACCAGCCCAAGAGTTCCAAGGGTGGGTGGCCGTATGTCGACCCGTTCGCCGACGAAAAGCCGCTCTACTCGATCAATTCGAAGAACATGTCGGAGTATGCGGACAAGTTGGCCGAGGGTACCAAGGTCATGCTGGAGCGCTATCCGGACACATTCCGGGTCGATGTGTTTCCAACCCATCGTACTGCTTGCTTCCCGGATTACGTTTACAAGAACACGATTGAGCGCGTCATGAAACCGAAGCTCGTCGGTGACGCTCCCGGCATCATGGACGCGCACGCACAGTTTCCGTTCCCGATTCCGAAGAACGGTTTCGAGGCGATGTGGAACGGCCTGCTGCGTTTCGCAGGCCCTTACGAGGCCGGTGGCTTTACGCAATACGTGGTCGACAATTCCGGCAACGTGACACTGTCCAATTTCAGCACGGTTCAGGACGAACGCCGCTTCTGGGACAATGATCTGGAGTATTCCGACGACATGACATACTGGCGCGACATCGCCACGCAGGCCGGCCCGCCGGCGCAAGCCGGGTCCAAGAACATGATCTTCCAGTATCTGCGTGCGGACGAACGCAAGACCAAGGCGTGGACCTACATTCCGGGTCAGCGTCGCGTTCGGGCCTCGCCGGAATTCACCTACGATACCGTTTCGACGCTCTCCGGCGTGCTGCTGTTCGACGAAATCAACGGCTTTGACGGTCGCATGGACAAGTACGACTTCAAGCTGCTCGGCAGGCAGGAGATGATCGTTCCGTACAACGACTATCGTCGCTTCCTGCAGCCGCAGAAGGAGTTGCTGACGGCCCACCACGTGGCGCCGGAAGGCCATCGTTGGGAATTGCACCGCGTATGGGTGGTCGAGGGAACCTTGAAAGAGGGCGAACGTCATGTGCAGAAGCGCAAGAAGTTCTACCTCGACGAGGACAGCTGGGCGATCCTGCTCTATACCAGCTTCGATCACCAAGACAAGCCACATCACTACTTCGTCAGCCCGGTTTATCAGGAATACGACAAGCCGCAGCTGCGCTCCAACGCCATGTACGACCTCTACGATCTGACCACTGGAAACTACACCGCACAGGTGTTCCCGGGGCCCAAGGGAACAGGCTACATCAAGCTTGACGAACCCTGGCCGGCCAACACCTATACGCCGGGTGGTCTGGCGGGCGCGGGCATCCGATAGTGGATCATGCTCGTGGAGGCACGGGTATTCCGAGCCTCCGCGAGCAAGTTGGACTCAGGCTTTTCAGCGTGACTGTCGGTCCGGCCAGGCGTGAGACGCGGCCGGCGCCGACCCAATGGAGGCAACCGGTGCGTGTCCCAATATCGTTGCTGATCGCGACCCTCGCGGTCATTGCTGCAGTCGGCGCCGAAGCGGCGGCCGAAAAATTCAAGGATCCTCTGGAAGTCCCGGCACCGATCAATTCGCTGGCGACCCGTAGTCAGCTTTCGGGTATTGCGATCGCCGGTCAGCGACTGGTCGCCGTCGGTGCCAGTGGCCTGATCATCGTTTCGGATGACGACGGAAAATCCTGGAGGCAGGTCGTTCCGCCCGTCAGCAGCGACCTGACCGCGGCGTATTTCGCCACCGACTCGCAGGGCTGGGCGGTGGGCCACGACGGCGTTGTGCTGCATACCTCGGATGGAGGCGATAGCTGGGTCAAGCAGTTCGACGGCCTGATGGCCGAAGCGATGCTCACTGAACACTTCGAGAAGTTGGCGGCGCAGGATGATCCCGTCGGCGAACGTATGCTGCCGGAGATCGCTCTGAACTACGCCAACGGTCCGGAGCAAGCGCTGCTTGATGTCTGGTTCGATGATGCGAAAAACGGGTTTGTCGCCGGTTCTTTCGGCAGTCTGTTCGCAACCCACGACGGCGGAAAGACCTGGGAGTCCTGGATCGAGAAGGTCGACGCCGATCAGCTGTATCACTACAACGCGATTCGCAGGATCGGCGGTGATCTGTACATCGCGTCCGAGCAGGGCATGGTGTTCAAGCTCGATCCACAGCAGCAGCGCTTCGTGCAGAAGGACACCGGCTATGTCGGCAGCTTCTTCAGTCTGGCCGGTGGCGACGACACGGTGATCGCGTTCGGTCTGCGCGGTGCGGCCTATCGTTCGACCGATGCCGGCGAGAGCTGGGAAGCCTTGCCGCTGAGCCCCGGCGGTTCCGTGTCCGCCAGCCTGTATGCGGACGGACGGCTGTTGCTGGTGACGCGCAATGGGCAGTTGGTCTACAGCGGCGATGGCGGCAACACTTTCGAGCCGGTTCCGGTCGCTCGGTCGATGATGCTGACGGGTCTGGCGGAAGCCGACGATGTGGTTACCGTGGTGGGCATGCGCGGTGTGCAGCGGATCAGCCTTCAGTAGCGACCGGCCTGCATCGTTCAGGGATTACTTAGCGAGCAAGTGATGGATATCAGCAGGCAAGAGACAGTTCCGGTCATTCGCGACCCCAAGGATTTCGATGCCGACAGCGGTAGTTGGCTCGAACGGCTGATCTTCAATCATCGCCTCATGATGATTGCGATCAGTCTGGTGATGTCGGTGTTTCTCGGATGGCATGCGTCGAGGCTCGAGGTCAATACGAGCTTCGAGAAGATGATCCCGCAGTCGCACCCGTACATTCAGAATTTCCTGGAGAACAAGCAGGCGCTGCCCAGCGCCGGCAATGCGATCCGCGTCGCGGTCGAATCGGTCGACGGAGATATTTTCGACAAGGACTATCTGCTGCAACTGCAGAAGATCAATGACGTTCTGTATCTTCTGCCGGGCGTCGACCGCAACTGGATGCGGGGGCTGTGGACCAGCAGTCTTCGCTGGACCGAAGTCACCGAGGAAGGATATCGCGGTGGTCCGGTCATGCCGGACCGCTGGGATGGTTCGCCCGAGGCGATGGACCAGCTGCGCGCCAATATCGGTCGCGCCAATATCAGCGGCAGCTACATCTCCACCGACCAGAAGTCCTCGCTGATCGTGGTCCCACTGCTGGACCGCGATCCGGCCACCGACAAGCCGCTGGACTACCGCGCATTTTCGGAGGCACTTGAGACCCAGGTCCGCTCGCTGGAGACCGACGAGGTCAAGATTCACATCGTCGGTTTCGCCAAGATCGTCGGTGACCTGATCGACGGTCTGACGCAGGTGATGGAGTATTTTGCGATCTCGGTGCTGATTGCCGCGGCGCTAGTGTTCTTCTATACCCGCTGTGTCCGCAGCACCTTGCTACTGGTGTTCAGCGCGATGCTCGGCGTGGTCTGGCTGCTCGGCCTGATGCAACTGCTCGGATACTCGCTGGATCCGTATTCGATTCTGGTGCCGTTCCTGGTGTTTGCGATCGGCCTTTCGCACGGCGCCCAGAAGATGAACGGCATCATGCAGGATGTCGGTCGCGGGACGCACCGCTACGTCGCCGCGCGCTACACCTTCCGCCGCCTGTTCCTGGCGGGCCTCACGGCCTTGCTCGCCAATATCTTCGGTTTCGCGGTGCTGATGATCATCGACATTCCGGTGATCCGCGACATGGCCCTGATCACCAGCATTGGCGTCACCGTTCTGATCTTCACCAAACTGGTCCTGATTCCGGTGCTGCTGTCGTACATCGGCGTCAGCCCCAGTGCGGCGCAGCGGTCCGTGCACAAGGACAGCGACACGCGCAATGCGGGCCGCCGCTTCTGGGAAGCGCTGGCCAGCCTCACCGAACGTCCCCGAGCGACCGCCGCAGTGGTGGTCGCCGCCGTGCTGACGGCGGGTGCGCTGTATGTGGGAGAGGACATTCAGGTGGGCGATCTCGATGCCGGCGCGCCGGAACTGCGCCCGGATTCTCGCTACAACCGCGACGCGGCATTCATCAACGCGAACTACACGCTGTCCAGCGATCAGTTCATCGTGATGTTGAAGACGCCGCCCGGCGATTGCGAGAAGTACCAGACACTGGTCGAAGCCGATCGGCTGTCGGCGGTCCTGCGCCAGGTTCCCGGCGTGTTGACCACGTTTTCGACCGCCGATGGTGCCCGGGTCGGCACTTTCGGCATGTTCGAAGGCAATCCCAAGTGGATGACGATACCGCGCAATCGCAGCAGTCTCAGCCAGGCGGTCGCGAACTTCCGCCGTGACCGTCCCGATCTGGTCGATCGTACCTGCGCGATCACGCCGGTGATCGCCTATCTGGCGAATCACAAGGCCGATACCTTGAGTCGTGTCGTCGATGCGGCTGAGACCTTCGCTGCCGAGCACAACGTCGAGGGTCGGGAGTTCATGCTCGCGGCCGGCAGCGCCGGAATCGAGGCGACGACCAACATCGTGGTCAAGCGTAGCTTCTGGACTATGCATTTCGTGCTGTACGGCGCCGTCGTGCTGCTGTGCTTCATTACGTTCCGCAGCTGGCGCGCGGTGCTGGTCGCTTTGATCCCGCTGATCATCACCTCCCTGCTTTGCGAGGCGCTGATGGTCGTGCTGGGGATCGGCATCAAGGTTGCCACCTTGCCGGTGATTGCCGTGGGTGTCGGTGTCGGCGTCGACTACGCGCTGTATTTGCTGAGCGTGCAAATCGCCGAACAGCGTCGCGGCGCCACGCTGGCGTCGGCCTACATGCGATCGCTGGACTTCACGGGCCGCATCGTGGCGCTGGTGGGACTGACCATGGCCGCGGCCGTCGTCACCTGGGCCTGGTCGCCGATCAAGTTCCAGGCCGACATGGGCATCCTGCTCACCTTCATGTTCCTGTGGAACATGGTGGGTGCGCTGGTGCTGATTCCGGCCCTGTCGCATTTCCTGCTAAGAACCAGCGCCGACGCGCCGGGCATTCAGGGCACGCCGGCGTCTGACGAGTCGGTGCGTGGTGAATCGCACGCCGGCGCTGCCGACCTGCACTGCATCCCGCATTCTCAAGGCTGAGCAAGAACGACTATGGCATTTGCGATTTACACCAGAGACAAGCCCGGGCATCAGGCGGTTCGCGACGCGCACCGCGCTGCCCACTACGCCTATCTGCAGCAGCACCAGCATCGCCTGATCGCAAGTGGTGGCCTTCAGGACGATGCCGGGGTCGAGATGCTGGGCGGCCTGATCATCATCGATGTCGATACCGTCGAAGCGGTGCGCAAGTTCGTGGAAGAGGATCCGTTCACGATCGCGGGCCTGTTCGAGGAGGTCGATATCGTTCGCTGGAAAATAGCCTTCTTCGACGGTCGGCGCGTCACCGGCTGGCCCATCGCCGGTGACGAAGCCGAACCGGCCAAGAGCGGAATCTGAAAGGACCCAACGATCTATGCGTATTTCAAGTGTGAAAGTGGCAGGCAAGGCGACCTATGGTGTGGTCGAAGGGGACACGATTCGCGTCGCCGACGGGGAAACCTTGGCGCAGTACCCGGACCTGCGCTCGGTGCTGAGCGGAGTCGGCGTCGAAAAGCTGGCGAGTCTGGTCAGTGAGGGGCCGGTGCATCCGCTGGCGGACGTCAGCTTCCTGCCGGTCGTGCCGAACGCCGACAAGGTTTTCTGCATCGGCATCAACTACGCCTCGCATATCGCGGAAACCGGGCGGCCCAAGCCGGAGAAGCCGGTGGTGTTCATGCGATACGCCAATTCGCAGACCGGCGCCGGCCAGCCGATCGTGCGGCCGCTGGATTCCGAGCAACTCGACTACGAAGGCGAGCTGGCGGTCGTGATCGGCCGCCGTGGCCGTCGCATTTCGCGGGAAGAGGCCTTCAGCCACGTGGCCGGCTACGCCTGTTACAACGATGGCAGCATTCGTGATTTCCAGCGCCACTCCTCCCAGTTCGGGCCGGGCAAGAACTTCCCGAATACCGGCAGTTTCGGCCCCTGGCTGGTAACGACGGACGAGATTCCGGACCCGTCGACCTTGACGCTGACAACACGCCTGAACGGCGAGGTCATGCAGCAAGCGCCGATCTCCGATCTGGTGTTCGACGTGCCGGCGCTGATCGCCTACTGCTCGACCTTCACCGTCCTGGAGCCGGGCGACGTGATCGTCACCGGCACCACCGGTGGTGTTGGCCTGTTCCGCAGTCCGCAGGTGTGGATGAAGCAGGGTGACACGGTGGAGGTGGAAATCTCCGGAATTGGCATACTGGGCAATCCGATCGTCAACGAAACCTAGGCATTGAGTCGCATGGTGCTCTTATCATCACAAGCCGGAGCCGAGTTTCACGCGTGGCGGCGCCGGCCTGTCGCTGCTTTCGAGAGAGCGGACAGCCGGTGACCGCCAAGGGTGCAACCGGCCGCAGGCAACGCGTGGTGGCGGCGCTCGCCTCGGCGCCGGACCAAGCTCCGAGTTCGCCGGCAACGCGTCGCCGGGGTGGCCGTGCCGAGCATGTGTATTCGTACGTCAAGGAGCAGATACTCGACGGTGCGTTTTCGGGCGAAGCCTGGATTCCTGTGGATCAGATTGCGGCGCATCTGGCCGTGAGCCGCCAGCCGGTCATGGACTCGCTGAAGCGGCTGACCATGGAAGGATTCATCTCGATCATTCCGCAGGTGGGCTGCCGTATTCGCGAATACACCGCCACCGAAATTCAAGACTTTTACCGTCTGTTCGCGGAAGGCGAGGCGCTGGTTGCCGAGTTTGCCGCGGCGCGCGCCACGCCGGACGATCTGTTTTCGCTGCAGGTGATTTCGGCCCAGATCGGTCGGCTGCGGACGCAGAAGTTGTCGCCCACAGAGCTGTCGGGGCGGTACCGCGCCCTGAATCGCAAGCTGCATTTCGAGATTCGACGTATCGCACGTGCCGAATCGGTGACTGAAGTCGTCGAGAGCCTGGGCGATCGCAGCGATTTTTTTGTTGCGACGGTCAAGGCACCGGTGTTCGCCGACCGCTTGCGCGCCGCGCACGATGAACACGAGGAGATCATCGCGGCGATCATGAAGAAGAAGCCGGCGGAAGCGCGCCGGGTCATGAAAAACCACATCGCCGCGATCGGCGACCGACTGCAAGTGGTGATGAAGCAAAGCTGAGCGTGGCCGAGTGGATCACGGCTCGGACGGCGACATGCCTCAAAAAACGGTTTGTCTGACACGTCCGCACTGTGAGCGCAATTCTAATATGTTAGTATTTATTAACTATAACCTGCTGAAAATTGGTGACTCCCCATGATCGTTCCTGTGTTGATTGCCGGCGGCGGCCCCGTTGGAATGACGGTGGCGCTTGAGCTTGGACGGCGCGGTATCCGTTGTGTGCTGGTCGAGCGCAACGAAACCACGACCAAGCATCCGAAGATGGACATCACCAATGCGCGCAGCATGGAGTTGTTCCGCCGCATGGGGATCATTCCGGAATTGCGCGCGGCGGCCGTGCCGACATCGCATCCGTTCGATGTTTCATGGATCACCTCATTCGTTGGTTACGAACTGCATCGCTTTCGCTATGCCAGCGTCGACGAATCCTATGAGCGCATCCGTCGGCACAACGATGGTTCGCAGCCCCTGGAAGCGCCGATGCGTGTGTCTCAGGTCGAGATCGAGCCGGTACTCAAGCGGGCGGTCGATCGTCATCCTCTGATCGACGTGCGTTTCGGCGTACAGCTACTTGACGTTGCTCAGGACCAGGGCGGGGTGACGGCGACGCTACGCCGCAAGAGTGACGATGGCGTGGAAACGCTGCGCGCCGAGTATCTGGTCGGCAGCGACGGCGGTGGAAGCCAGGTGCGGCGTTGCCTGGGTATCGGGCTGTCCGGCCAGCCGAACGTCATGCAGCGCTTCATGACGCATTTCAAGTCCGATGCGCGGGATCTGCTGCAGCGCTGGGGCTACGCCTGGCACTATCAGTCTGCCCACGGCACGCTGATCGCGCAGAACGATCACGACACCTGGACACTGCATACGCGATTCCCCGAGTCGGCCGAGGTCGAGCCGAATCCTGCCGGGTTGATCCGCAAGTTCGTCGGCCGGGACATCGAGCATGAAGTGCTCGTCGCCAACCCCTGGGTGCCGCATCTGGTCGTTGCGGACAGTTACGGACACGGTCGAATTCTGCTCGCTGGCGATTCCGCGCATCAGTACATCCCGACCGGCGGCTATGGCATGAACACCAGTATCGGCGACGCCTGCGACGTTGCCTGGAAGCTGGCAGCGATACTCGGCGGCTTCGGCGGTCCGGGTCTGATCGAGTCCTACGAGGCAGAGCGTCGGCCGGTCGGCCTGCGCAATCGTGAAGGTTCCGGTCGGCACAATCAGGTTCGGGTACAGAACGGAAAGCTCTACGAGCAGGATCTCGAAGCGCCGGGTGCCGAAGGCGAAGCGGCGAGAGCCTACGCCAGCGAACAGATCCGCCGGACCGGCAACGCCGAGAACGAGAGCTTCGGCATCGAGTTCGGTTACGTCTACGCCGATTCGCCGATCGTGATCGCCGAGAGCGCCAATCCGGTGGCGCCCACCGACACCCTGAATTACGTGCCCACGACGATGCCCGGTGCGCGGCTTCCAAGCATCTACCTGGACGACGGTGGTGCCCTGTTCGACCGTATCGGCGATTGGTTCGCGCTGTTGGTGTTCGGTACTGACCACGGCGCGGCCGAGGCCTTCGAGGCGGCGGCGAAGAAGCGTGGCGTGCCCTTGCAGGTCGTGCGCATCGCTCAGACGGAACTCTTGTCGATCTACGAGGCGCCATTGATTCTGGTGCGTCCCGATCAGCATGTCGCCTGGCGCGGTGAGCGGATCGGTGACACCGCCGCCGCCGACCGTCTGCTGGCAAAGGCCCTGGGCTGGAACAACAGCGCAGCAGCCTGATTCGTCAAGCGATCACCCCATCATTTCCTGCTAGACCGCGGCAAGCGAGGTACACATGCACATCAATTCTCTGGGTCAGGTGGAAATCCGAACAGCCAAGCTCGACGAATGGGCCGAGTTCGGACCGAAGTATCTCGGACTGCAACTGGTGGAGCGCAGCGATGCAGGCCTGATGTTCCGCATGGACGAGCGCAAACAGCGGCTGATGCTGACGCGCGATGATGCCGGCGAATCGGTACGGTTCGGCTTCGAGGTTGCCAATGCGAGTGAACTCGACAAGCTGGCAGCGCGACTCGAAGCCGCGCAGGTGCGGGTCGATCGACTGTCCAAGCCGGAGTGTGAATTCCGCCACATCGGCGAGGCGATCAGTTTCGTCGATCCGGCCGGCAACCAGCTGATGGCCTACTGCGGCGCCGAGCTCAGCAGCGAGCCCTTCGTGCCGGGGCGCCCCGTCACCGGCTTCCGTACCGGCGCCGGTGGCATGGGTCACGCCGTTCTGCACGTCGAGAACATCGATGACTTGATGTGGTTCTATACCGATGTGCTGGGCTTCAAGCTGACCGACTACGTGCCGCACCCGTACCGCGTGTACTTCTTCCACGTCAGCGATCGCCACCACAGCCTCGCGATGGTGGAGTCCGGCAAGACCGGCATTCATCACATCATGCTTGAGATGCAAAGTCTCGACGATGTGGGCCAGGGCTACGATCTGGCGCAGGCCGATCCCGGGCGTGTGGGCGTCACGCTCGGGCGCCATACGAACGATTTCATGACCTCGTTCTATTTGTATACGCCTTCGCGATTCATGATCGAGTACGGCTGGGGCGGCCGCACCATCGACCCCCAGACCTGGAAGCCGGTGGAGGTGCAGCACGGCTCCAGTTTCTGGGGGCACGACCGCACCTGGATGTCGCCTGACGATCTGGCCGAGATGCGCAAAATTCGGGCGGGCGCAGCCGCTGCCGGCCTGCACGCGCCGGTGCAGGTGATCGAGGGCAACTACGAAGTGGGCTCGGGCGTCTGCAGCTGGCTGGAAGCGGTTCGAAAGGCGCAGTAGCGCAGGCGTCGGGCTGCCCGGAGGGGCCGGTTCATGGAGGCTCTACAGATCGCAACACTCGCCGTTTGCGGTCTTTTCGGCTTTGTCTGTCGCTACGAATGGCGGGCTTCCGCTCAGGAATGACGCAACGATCCAAATTGACACCTAGTTGTCAAAATGGCTATAACTGACACTGTGTTGGTAGTCAGACAAGGATCGAAATGAGTCTTCCCATCGTCCAGTACGACTGGTCCGTCGGCCAATCCGACACCATCAACGATGTACTGCGCCGTGCCGCGAGCGAGCACGGCGACCAGCCGTTCCTGGATGTGCTCGGTGAACAATACCGATACGCGGACGTCCAGCACGAAGCCTGTCGCCTGGCCAATGGCCTGCGTGCCCTGGGCGTCGTAAAGGGCCAGACCGTCGCAACGATTCTCGACAACAGTTTCGATGCGGTGGTGATCTGGCTTGCGATCAACAAATGCGGTGCGATCAGTGTGCCGGTCAACACGGCGTACAAGGGTGAGTTCCTGCGCCATCAGCTGGCGGATGCAGACGCCCCGGTGATTGTCGCCGAGCACGACTATGCCGAGCGTGTGGCCGCGGTGGCCGGGGAGCTGGTCGCGTTCGGGTCCCTGGTCTATCGCGGCGCCCGGCCGGACCTGCCGGGGCTGAAACAGCAGCTGCTGCCGATCGACGAGCTGCGCAGTAAGGACAGCAGCGACCCGGTCGTCGAAGTCAATCCTGCCGATCTGGCGATGCTGATCTATACCGGCGGCACCACCGGTCCATCGAAAGGCTGCATGATCAGCCACAGCTATGCCTGCAATCAGGCCAGGCAGATGCACGTCTGCCTCGGACGGCATGCCGGTTCGTACACCTGGACACCGTTGCCGATGTTCCACAGCAACGCGGTCATCACCACATTTCTCTGCAATATGATGCTGGGCGCTCGGGTTGCGCTGTATCCCCGATTCTCGGTCAGCAATTTCTGGCCCGAAATCGAGCGCACCGGCGCCAATGAAGTGTCCTTGCTGGGTTCGATGTTTCCGCTGTTGGCGAAGGCGCCGGACAACGAGGCGATGAAGTCTTGCTACGGACAACTCCAGATCGTCACGGGTGCTCCGTTCCCGCCGGACTTGCAGACGATCTGGCGACAGCGCTTTGGCATGAAAGCCGTCAACGGCGCGTGCTTCGGTCTGACGGAGTGCGCGGTGGTCAGCTTGACGCCCTTTGGTCTGGCCCAGCCGGCGAACAGCGCCGGTCGCATCAACGAATGGTTCGACATCCGAATCGTCGATGACCACGACGTGGAACTGCCGCCGAACACGCCGGGTGAGCTGATCGTGCGTCCATTAAAGCCGCAGGTGATGTTCGAGGGCTACTGGAAGCGCCCGGCCGATACGCTGAAAGTGATGCGCAACCTGTGGTTCCACACCGGCGATATCGGCAAGCTCGACGAGCAGGGCTTCTTCTATTTCCTCGATCGGAAAAAGGACTACCTGCGTCGCGGTGGCGAAAACATTTCCAGTTTCGAGATGGAGAAGACGTTCCAGGCGCACGAGGCGATCGAAGAGGTCGCGGTTCATGCGGTCTACTCGGAGCTGTCGGAAGACGAGGTCAAGCTTACGGCGGTGTTGCGGCCCGGGTATCAGCTCGATGAGGAGGCGCTTTGCCGCTGGGCAACCGAGCGCCTGCCGTACTTCGCGGTGCCGCGCTATATCGAATTCGTCGAAGCGCTGCCGCGCAATCCCGTCGGCCGTATTCTCAAGTATCAACTGCGCGATATCGGCGTGACGCCGACCACCTGGGATCGAATCAAGGCTGGCTTCGAGCTGGTCAAGCGTTAACGGCCATGCCACAAGCGGCACCCGGCAGAATGAATCTGCTGCGGCATGGCCGTTGCCCTCACCCACCGCTCGCAGTCGCGAGCGGTCCCCCCCTCCCGCAAGCGGGCGAGGGTAGGTCGGCATTACGCCGAGCGTGATTCACGTTAAGACATCGGCACATACACAATCGAGGGAATTACTCCATGACTACACGCCTCCCGTCCGACGGTGCGCTGCCGGATTTCGACGGTCTGCTCGATTGGTCCGGTCTCAATGCCTGGATCGATGGTGCGAATCTGCCAGGGCAGGGGCCGGTCACGGATGTGCAGCAGCTCACCGGTGGCTCGCAGAACAGCCTGTTTCTCATGACGCGCGGCAGCGAGCGCTTCGTGTTGCGACGCCCACCCAAGCATCTGCGCGCCAACAGCAACCGGACGATGGAGAGGGAGGCGCGTGTGCTTCAGGCGCTGGCCGGCAGCGACGTTCCGCATCCACGCCTGCTGGGCGCCTGCATGGACAGCGAAGTGATTGGCGCCGCGTTCTTCGTAATGGAACCGCTCGACGGATTTTCGCCCTTGAAGCAGCTTGAAGGGCGGTACGCGACCGATGCCAGCTGGCGTCAAGCGATGGGACCGGAGTTCGTGCGCGCGGCCGCAGCGCTCGCGGCGGTCGATTATCAGGCGGTCGGTCTGGACGGTTTCGGCAAGCCGGACAATTGGCACGGTCGGCAGGTGGAACGCTGGCGCTCACAGCTGGAAGGCTATCGAAGCATGCCGGGTTACGACGCTGAGTCCACGCTGCCGTTCGTCGACGAGGCGGGGCGCTGGCTGACCGACAACCTGCCCACGGACGGCCGCATCGGCATCATTCATGGCGACCTGCAGTGGCCCAATGCGATGTTCTCGTACAGCGCGCCGAAGATCGCCGGTTTGATCGACTGGGAGCTGTCGACCCTCGGCGATCCGATGCTGGATCTGGCCTGGGTGCTGAGCTCCTGGCGCGAGCCGGGTGACCCGGAGCTTGGCGGCACCGCGGCGAGCGCGCCGGTGGTCTGGCCGTGGGACGGCTTCGTGAGCCGTGACGACATGGTCAGGCTCTACGGCGAGCTGACCGGCCGCGACATGAGCGGGGTGAGCTGGTACTTCGTGCTGGCCTGCTACAAGCTTGCCTGTCTGCTGGAAGGAACCTATGCACGTTCCAAGTCCGGCCAGGCCTCGATCGAAATGGGGATCTTTCTGCACAACTACGCGCTGTGGCTGATGGCCAAGGCGAGACAGCTCGTCGCCGCTGCCTGAGTTTTCGAACCGCCATTGGCAGAAACTGCCACAGTTGGTATTCTTCAATAACTGACAATGCGTCAGTCGTGCCGCCTGCGTCGCGACGCCGAGTGGCCCGATTCACAGTTGGAGGACGAAATGACCATCAGTTCCAAGGCGCTTGAAACCCCGTTGGTGATCGAAGCGGCGATCACGCCGCTGCGTGCCGGCCAGCCCCTGCAAACCACCGAGCAGATGATCAGCGAGTCGCTGGCCTGTCTCGACGCGGGCGCCACGGTGATCCATCACCATCATGACTTTCGGTTGCCGCGCGAAGAAGCGATCGAGCAGATCATTACTGTCAGCACGGAAATTCTCGCCGCATTTCCGCACGCGCTGGTGTATTCGGACTACCTCCGTGGCGGTGAGGAGGACGAGAAGATCGGCCGTCGTTATGAGCCTGATGCGATCATTCGTCCGCTGCACGCGGCCGGCGTGCTGCGCATGTTCGCGCTCGACCCGGGCCTCACCTTGTTCCCGCGTCTCGATGAGCACGGCCTTCCTTCGACCTCGGTCACCGGCGGAACCCGTTATGCGGAAGCCACGGCTATCGTTGAACTCGGTTGCCGCATCGGCGTACCGATTTCGCTCGGCGTCTACGAGCCGGGCCAGCTGCGCTGGGTTCGTGCCTATGCGCAGGCCGGCAAGCTGCCGTCCGGCAGCATGATCAAGATCTATTTCGGCGGTGAGTACGTCATGGGCCAACACCGGGTTCCTGGCGTTGCCTTCGGCCTGAATCCGACCCCGGAGGCGCTCGACATGTATCTGTCGATGATGGACGGCATCGATACACCCTGGATCGTGAGCGTGCAGGGCGGTGTGATTCTGGACAAGCCTCTGGCGCGTTACGTCCTGGAGCGTGGCGGCCATATCCGCGTCGGCGTGGAGGACACCGCCGGCGGTACCGAAATGACGAACCGGCAGACGGTCGAGGCCGCGGTCGCGCTGGCGAAGCAGATCGGGCGGCCGCTCGCTCGCGGTCCGGAGGCGCTGCAGACGCTGTCCAGGACGCAGGCCGGCGCCATCGCCGCCTGATCTGTCGCGGCACCGTCGCAGGCGAGACGAAGCGGCGCTGGCCGGCGCCGCTTCGCCACAAGCCTATCGCATCATCAATATGCCGCCGTCGATCGCGAACACCTGGCCCGTCATGTAGTGCGCATCGTCGCTGCACAGAAAGGCCATGATCGGCAGGAAATCCTCTTTCACGTCACCCAGCTTGCCGCCCAGCGGCACGGCGCCCTGCATGAGTTCATCGTGCCTGGCCAGCTGTTCCGTAGACATGCTGGCGCGTGTCTTGTCGTACATCGGTGTCCAGATCGCCGGTGCCACTGCGTTGACCCGGATATTGTGCTTGCCCCATTCGCCCGCGAGTGTCCGTACCCAGGCCAGCACCGCGCCTTTGCTGGCCGCGTAGTGCGCCTTGCCGACATAGCCTTGAACGCCGGCGGCGCTGGCGAAGTTGAGAATACTGTCGTGGTCAAGTAATTTCGGACACCCCGATAGGGGAATCAGGCGGTTGCCGTTTCGTAGTGGGTGGGAGCTCGATAGCCGAGCGTGGAATGGAGCCGGACGCTGTTGTAGAAGCCGACGATGTAGTCGGTGATGTCAGTGATTGCTTCAGCGTGATTGGCATAGTCGCGTTGCCAAACCCGTTCCATCTTCAGATTTAGGAAGAAGCGTTCCATGACGGCGTTATCCCAGCAGTTGCCCTTGCGGCTCATGCTGGCGACGAGGTGATGTGCGGCGAGCAGCCTGCGGTGGTCGCCGCTGGCATATTGACTCCCGCGATCCGAATGCACGATGAGCCCAGGCTTGGGCCGGCGCACGGTGATAGCCATCTGCAGGGCGGTGCAAACCAGGTCGGCTGTCATCGTCGG